>CAIYTD010000059.1 GCA_903928955.1 Oligoflexia bacterium
CTACCATCAGTTCTACTAGTGTGAAGCCTTGTTTTTTTAAAATGATTTTCGAAGATAGAATGTTCATGAGACCGTCACAATTCTTATATTTATAAATATAGATAACGTTTTACAGTTAATATTCATTATATCAATCTATTAGAAATAAACAATCATGACTTATTAGTTCTCATTCTGTTAACATTAGGACATAGGTAAATTATGACCCACTCGTTAAAAAAAAAGGTGGCCTTCATAGGATTACTCTTCATTGTTTTTATTCAAGCTTACCTGAATCAAACCGTGAGCCGAATGGATTTGCTCTGGCTGGAGCCTCCTGCAGAGCGTCAACAGCGATTTGATCCCCTTTTATATCAGACTCTGACTTTTGGATATTTACCTACTGGTATTGACTGGATCTTGATTCAGTGCCTTGTAGATACAACGATGAATCAAGTTCTGCCTGGTAAACATTCCTTGTTTTATTATCAGTTGGAATTGTTGACTGATTTAGATCCAGGGTTTTTTGATGCTTACTACTTGGGCGGAACTTTGTTGGCAGTGATTCAGCATGATGGTCAGGGAGCAAAAAATTTGCTCTTAAAAGCGGAGAATTTTTTCAAGAATCAATTGAGTTCATATCCTGAAAAGTTCCGATTTCAATATTGGAGTCATCCCTGGACATTAAATATTTTGCAGGCTTACGTGCATTTGTTTTTACTGGGAGAGATGCATGAAGCTGCGTCCTATTTTAGTAAAGCAGCTCAATATTCAGATGCTCCTGTTTATCTTTCTAGATTAGTGAAAAAATTTCTGAAAGTGGGTGGAGAGTATGAGGTGGCACTGAACTTGGTTGAATTTTTGGCACGAGCGACAAAAGATCCCAGAGTGGTCGATGAACATAGACACAAATACCAAGAACTTTTAAAAGCTAAATACCTATTTGATTTCAATCAGTCTTTTTTAGACTTTAGGATACGACAAAAAGCGAGAGCTCATAAAATAGACAATAATCGGAACGATGATTGGAAGAATTTCTTAAATTCAAAACACCTTACAGGCCTCGACCCTTGGAAGGGGCAGCTTTCTCTGGGTCAGGATGGAAAAATTCAGACGACCACTCATCATGAGGCAGTTTTTGGATTGGAATAGGAAATTTAGGACTTTCAGGTGCCTAAAAACTGTTGCCAGACCGGTCGGCTTCCACTAGGCTCAATAGAAAGTGGCAGCAATTCTTGATGTAATAGAAGTAGAGCAGTTTTTTAGGGCGGGATTTTGGCTCAAGCAAGTGAAAGTCTTGAAAGGGGTAAGTTTATCGGTACCCTCTCGATCTATTTTTGGATTTCTAGGACCGAATGGTGCAGGCAAAACTACTTTGATTCATCTAATGATAGGCTTAAAGAAGCCTTCTCGGGGCCGGGTTTTAATTTCTGGAGTAGATTCCAGTTCTCTTTTTGCCCGCTCAAAAATGGGGTATTTGCCTGAGCGTCCTTATTTTCACGAGCATTTAACAGGAGAGGGGCTATTGAAATATTACGGAACTTTGTCTGGAATGAAGCGCTTGCAGATTTTGTCCAGAATTCCGAAAGTATTATCAGCAGTTGGACTCACAGCCGCAAGGCGCCTAGAACTCAAAAAATACTCAAAGGGTATGCTTCAAAGAATAGGTATAGCTCAGGCGTTGATTCATCAGCCTGAGTTACTTATTTTGGATGAACCCATGAGCGGGTTAGATCCTTTAGGAAGGAAAGAGATTCGGGAGCTGATTGTAAGTTTAGCTGGAGAAGGGCATACTGTTTTTTTTAGCTCGCATGTCATTCCAGATGTCGAGGCCATTTGTGATCAAGTCGCTTGGATTCAGAAGGGTGAATTAATGGGCTGTGGTTCTGTGGAAGGATTTTTATCAAAAGGAGGTCCATTGAGAACGGAAATTGAGTTTACAGGGGTGAGTCGATCTCAAATATCTCATTGGTCTGAATTTACTTCTATTCGTGAAAATCCTACCGGAATGCAAGGTTTAGTCGAAGGTCAAGAGAGAGTAAATTTGATTCTCACTCGGCTACTCCAGGAAGGGGCTCAGATTTTGTCGGCAATCCCCATTCGGCCATCACTTGAAGATTTATTTAAAAAATGAAAACGATTCAAAAAATTCCTTCTATTTGGGCTGTGTGTAGAGCGATTGGTTGGGTCACTTTTTTGGAGATTGTTCGCGATAAGGTCCTTTATAATGTTCTTGTTTGTAGTTTGTTACTTTTCGGTGTGGGGCTTTTAGCCTCTCGCTTAAACTTTTTGAGTCCAGACCGAGTCATTTTAGATTTTGGATTAATGTCAGTGGGTATTTCGTCGTCACTCATCGCGGTGTTTGTAGGTTCAGGATTACTTGCAGAAGAGTTTAAACGACGAACGATTTATGTAGCACTGAGTCATCCTATTTCGCGGGCTCAATTTATCTTAGGGAAGTTTTTAGGCTTAGTGGGAGTTTTAGCAGTCAATTGGGGGTTAATGACAATCTCTTATTTTCTTTTTCTTTTTTTTTTCTCGTTAGAGAGGCTCAATGTCTTTTCAGTTTCTCTCTTTTGGGCTGTTTTTTTCTATTTTATTCAGAGCATTGTTCTTGGCTCAATAGCGATTTTATTTTCCACATTTTCAACCACTTCCCTTTCGGCTAGTTTTTCAATAGGAATTTATTTAGTTGGTATCAATATTTCTCAAGTACAATTATTGGTCGCTCGATCACCTGCATCATTCGGACGATCTCTTCTGAGTTTTCTAACGACTCTTTTGCCGAATTTTGAGCATTTTAATTTAGGTATTCAAGTAACTTACGGATTGCCTGTCTCTTGGCAATTTGCTTCTCTCAGTATCTTGTACGGTCTATTTGTGATAACGATGTGTTTGGCTCTTGCCGGTGTTTTCATTCAAAATCGGGAGGTTTAGTTCATGGAAGAAATGCCAATCTGGCTCACTTACCTAGCCAGTGTGGCTTTTGGATTAGTGATGGGAAGTTTTCTGAATGTGGTCGTTGCGCGCATCCCCCATGGACAATCTATTGTGCGCCCTGGGAGTCGATGTCTTAACTGTCGGAATGCGATTTGTTTTTCGGATAATATTCCTATTTTGAGTTACCTCCTTTTGGGTGGGAAATGCAGAAAGTGTAAAAAGCCTATTTCTATTCGCTATCCGATGATTGAAATTCTCACTGCGCTGCTTTTTCTGACGGTGAGAATTCGGTTTGGGTGGTCATTGAGTCTTTTTTATCGCGATTGGCCCTTTGTAATGATTTTATTGAGTGTGACTTTTATTGATTTGGAACACCGGATTATTCCAGATTCTTTGAGTTTAGGAGGCCTTCTATTGGGCTTGGTGACGTGCACTTCATCCTCTGGGCCCGGATGGGAGAAGAGTTTTCTCGGTGCTTTTTTAGGTTTTTCTTCTTTTTATTTACTGGCATGGATTTATCTCAAACTGAGTGGACATTCTGGTCTAGGGGGAGGAGATATTAAATTGTTGGCTATGTTAGGGGCTTTTCTGGGACCAGAAGGAGTTTTTGCAACAATTTTAATCAGTTCCGTTTTTGGTAGTTTGGTGGGCATAGGCTGGGCTCTTGCAACTCAGAAGAAAAATGTGATGAAATTAACAATCCCTTACGGCCCCTTTCTTGTGGTCGGGGGATTCTATTACTATTTTTTAGGGGATGTTTTATGGTTCCAATTCATGACACCGATGTAGCCGAAGAGCGTTGGTTAAAGGCGGAGTGGCAAAATTATGAGTTATGGGAAAAAATTGAATTCAGGCTGAAGCGTCAAAAACATTTATGGATTTTTTCTACTTTCATTGTTTTTATAGGATTGTCTGCTGTTCCTATTGTATTCGACCAGATGCCTAAATGGGCAACGCGCTCGATCGCGAGGAGTCTTGCTCAAGAGATGAACCAGTTGAAGTATGAAGCGATTAGGAGTCGAGCTGCCTATAGGCTCCGATTTGTAGAAGAAGGAAAATTGACTTTTCTAGTAGAGCGTTTAACGAATTGCTCTGCAACTAGTGGGGAACAAATTCGTACTGTCCATTTGCGGAACGAATTTTTCGGTGAAAAGTATACTTGGATTTCACATTCCCAAGGGGCGAATTTAGAAGTACCTGGTTTAACAAATGAACTTTGTTACGATGCTTTATTGGGTAATGGATCATTGAATCCAGGGCAATCTGTAATAGGTTTTGGAATTGTGTCCGTCAAAGATTTGATGGATAAGCGCTTGGATCGATTGTCGGTCCTTTTATTGACGGGATTAGGTGCAGAAATATCTTTCGATTAGTTGAATATTATTCAATAGAAATATATAATTGGAGAAGGATGTAACGAGAGGGAGCAACGTTCCATGGCTGGGGAATCGCTTGTTAGAAAAATACCTAAATTTTTTCAAAATATTTCAAATATTTTAGACTCATTTTTAGGGTCTCAAACGGTAGTAGGTTTAAGTATTGGGACTTCCTCTATCAAACTTGTAGAACTCAAAAGATCAGGAAAAACTTGGAAGTTACTTCATTTTGGAATCGTGCAGTTGCCAGAAGATGCTTTAGTCAATGGAGAAATAGTAAACCCCATAGTAGTGACAGATAGTATTAAGACACTGATTCAACAGATAAAATTAAAAAATAAAAATGTCTGTACTGCAATTTCTGGGACTTCTTTGATAGTTAAGCGCATGACGGTTGAAGTTCCAAATAAGAGTGAGCTCCAAGACCAAGTTTTTTGGGAAGCTGAGCAGTACTTGCCCTTTGATGTCGCCGAAGTAGTGATGGATTTTCAGGTGCTCTCTCGGTCGAAAGATCGCAAAACAGATTTGATTTTGGTTGCCGTTAAAAGATCTGTTTTGGATAATTATATGACTTGTATTGAGGACGCAGGTTTAAAGCCAAAAATAGTTGATCTCGATTTTTTTGCACTTCAAAACTTATATGAAGCGAATTATCCTTTGAATGCATCAGAAGCAGTTGCGATAATAGATATTGGTGCAAGTGCCATGAAACTCGTTTTTGTGCACGCCGGAGTTCCGATTTTTACTAAAGAATCTTCTTTTGGTGGGAGAAATCTTACAGCTGAAATTCAAAAGAATTTAAATCTGTCTTTTATAGATGCAGAAACTCTAAAAATAGGAGCTGGGCCGGACGGATCTACGCCTCAGGAAATTAGTGATTTGGTTCATCTCATGGGTGAAAATTTTGCTGCTGAAATTAAACGTGCAATAGATTTTTACAATGCTTCCTCTGTTGGTGCTCCTGTAGCTTACCTTCTGCTAACAGGGGGAGGAGCGAAAATTTCAGGACTTTCTAAAATTATTGAAGATACAGTTGGATTGCCTACACAGCTCATGAATCCTTTTAACTCTATCTCTTACGATCCTTCTGTTTTTACACAAGAATACCTCGCCAATATCGCACTTATTGCATCTATTCCGATAGGATTAGCTCTAAGGGCTGGAGCGAAATGATTAAGATTAATTTAGCGACGCGCAAAGGACCTGGAGGCAGGATTTCTTCTGGATCGAATCCAGCCTCTGTAAAAGGATTAACTTCATTAACTTTAAGAAATTTAGAGTTTATTCAGTTGAATCAGCTTCCTTTGCGTAAAATAGGGGTACCAATTTTTATTGGTTTTTTTGCATCTTTTATGTGTGATTTTTATAAAGAGAATGTAATGAAAAAATTGGAAGTTATTTTAGATAAAACGAATTCAGAAATTACGCAGTCAAGAAAAGAAGCAGATAAGTTTAAAGATTATGAATCGATAAAAAAATCATTGGATGGAGATGAAACAGAAATTCGAATAAAACTCGGGACTATTCAGCAGCTGCTAACAGGTAGAGCCAATTCAACGAATATATTAGTCTCACTTTCTAATGCAATTCCACAAAATGCCTGGATGACAGAATTTAAGATAGATAATGGAGCAGTAAGTTTGAAGGGATTTGCTTTAGAGTTTAATCAAATTTCTGATTTTATGAAAAGTTTATCTGAAAATGCAATTTTTACTGAAGTAGATATGAAGCAAACTAAACAGGAGAAAGATGATAGATCTCCTTTGGGAATGAGTGTTTATTTTGAGTTAACAGCTAAATTGAGGTAAGAGCAAGTGAATTTTGATTTATTGAAAGATTTTACTGAAAAAGTGCCATTTACCTTTCTTCTGTTTGTCTATCTCGCTTATTTAGGATTTGATTTATATAGTTTTGAAAATGATTTGAATTCCATAAAATTTCAAAAAGTAAAACAAATCGAAACTCTTCGGGATGTAAAATCGAAGTTAGACGCTAAATCGAAAGAACTTGCTCAATTTGTAAAAAATATAGAATTGAAAAAAGTTGAAATTCGTTCGTTGACTCAGCAGCTTCAGGATGTAAAAGGTTCACTTTCAGAAAATATAGATAAGCCTGCATTTATGAAAATGATTGGTACAGAGGCTTTAAAAGTTGGTTTGTCTGTGAAAAGTTCACAGCCCGGAATAATAAAAGTTAAGGAGTACTATGCAGAACAAAGCTTTAGTTTTATTTTTAAAGGAATTTTTATTCAGACTATAGCTTTTCTAGATCGAATCTCAAATGTAAGTCAAATTGTTCGAGCAGATGGCTATAGTCTTAAATCTACTGGAAAGATGTTGTCTGAAAAATATCCAGAGATTGAAGCAGAGATTGAATTTAAGACTTATAAATATATTGGATCGAAAGCAGATCTATTCAATGAAAGGGTTTCCAAGTGATCTGGGTAGTGGAGTTAGCCTTTTTTTTAAATGTAGTCAGCGCATCTACTGATTTAAACACTATTTCCTCTCCTGCGCCGTCTTTGTCTCCATTGCCGCAATCGCAGTCAAAAAACGATGAAGCAGTAAAGGAGAAAAAATTAGTTCTCGTTGAATTGCTGAAAGCAAGGGATCCTTTTAAGCGCGTAGAAAGTGCTCTTAAGCGAGAAATGAGGAAAGCTGTATTAGAAAGTTATTCCCTAGATGCATTTACTTTGGTTGCTATTTTGACAGGACCAGTGAGGATGAGGGCAATGGTTTTAGCTCCAGATGGAAAAACTTACTTTATTGCCGAAAAAATGCGCATGGGAACGCGAGGAGGAGTTGTTCGAAAAATCACCCAGGACTCTGTATGGGTGAGAGAAAAAACGATGAATGTATTAGGCGAAGAGGAAAATGCCGATACAGAAGTCCTTTTGAAAAAGGATCTAAAAAATGCAAATAATCAGGAATTGGAGAAAAAACTATGATTTGTGAAATGCGCAAATCTAGTTTTTCATGGATATGGGTTTTATTTTTATATCATTCATCCGTTTATGCTGCAGTCCAAATTACTTCTATTGATTTTAATGGAATAAATATTCCAAATGAGATTAATATTCAAGCTAATGGGCCGTTGTCTTTTTTGAAACAAGACAACGCAGCCGACAAACAAGTTGTGATTGAGCTGAAAGGAGTAACGATTACTCCCGATCATTTAAATAAAATAGATACCTCTTCTTTTGATAGTAATGTGAGCATGATTAGTCCTTATTTAGTAGAAGGCGAAAGTGAAACGGTGAGGATAGTCATTCAACTCAGAGAATTTGTTTTAGTTGAAGTTTCTCAAGATGGAAATTTAGTGCGGGTTAGAATTCCCAAATCTGTAGGGCCGCTCAGTACAATAGAAAGTAAAAAAAAGGACTTGCTGGATGAATTTATTGATAATCAGAAAAGTAAAAAATTTATAGGTAAGCCTATTACTTTGCAAATTAGAGATCTAGATATCTCTGATGTTTTGAGGTTGATTGGAGAGGCCAGCGGATTTAATATAGTGATGGGTGATGATGTAAAAGGAAAGATGACCCTTTCCTTAGTTCAGGTACCTTGGGACCAAGCTTTAGATCTCGTTCTGCGCAGTATGCATTTGGGTGCTGAAAGAAGTAATAATATTCTTAGAATTGCTTCCTTACAAAGTTTAACCTCAGAAAAAATTGAAGAATCAAAAGCTAAGGCTGCAGTAGATGCAAACGCCCCTCGTATTACTCGAGTTTTTCCAATAAGTTATGCTGATTTGAGTGAATTGAAAACCACACTGTTATTGTTTTCATCCGGTAGTAAAAATACATCTAGCCCACCAGGTCTGGAGTCTATTCAAGCTTCGATTGTTCAAGAGGATAAACGAACGAATAGCATTATTGTTCGAGATATCCCAGAGTCCTTGGAGAGAATCAAAAAATTGATCGAAATTTTAGACACTCAAACGCCTCAAGTGATGATTGAGGCTAAGATTATTGAAGCTACCGAAGAATTTTCAAAAACACACGGTGGAAGTCTTGGAGTGGGAGGATCAGGGGACTATTTTGGAAGTTTTGCGCGTGGAAATCCCTTAACTACTTTAATGGGTAATCCGACACAGGGGATCACTGGGATTTTTAATACCACCTCAGACTTTGCAAATATAAGTGCCCCTACTTCGGGAGGTGGTCCCGCGTCGAATAATGGAACTTTTGGATTGTCGCCTAATTTGAGTTTTATCCCTGGCTTATCGAAATTGAATGCCATTTTGAGCTGGGGGGAGACTGAGCATCAAGTAAAAGTTATTTCTTCACCTAAAACTGTTGTTCTTAATAAGGAAAAGGCAAGTATTACAGAAGGTACTCCTGTATCTATACCGGGGGCAACCACCATTACTACCGCTGGACCAGTCACATCGAATTCAGTTCAGCAGGCTAATATTGGACTAGATGTGACACCAACGGTCACCAATGTTGGAAGTGTATTGCTTAAATTGAAGGTGACAAGAGATGTTCCTATGTCCCCTGGTATTGGTTCTCGAACCCTCGAAACAGTTGTATTGGTCGAAAGCGGTACAACTTTAGTGATCGGGGGGGTGTATACGATGTCGACTTCCCATATTGCTTCAGGAATTCCCTATCTTCGATCTATACCATTGATTGGAGCACTTTTTGGGTCGGAAGCAGATCAAACACAAAGAACGGAGATCTTTTTTTTCATTACTCCTCGAGTTTTAAATTTGAAAGAAGCGGGTTTATCCAACTAATGGCAAAATCAAACAATCACCCTTCTATTTATGGTTATCTTAAAAAATATCAAGATGACCCTACATCTAGAGTTTTTGCTCCTTTGGCGGAAGCTTACAGAAAAGCAGGTTTAGTTGATGAGGCGGTTGAAATTGCGCGTGAAGGGCTTGTGCATCATCCTCAATTTATGGGAGGGCGAGTTGCACTGGCACGCGCTCTTTTTGATAAAAGGCTTTTCCAGGAAGTTGTGGATGAATTGTTTCCTATTGTACAGGATATTCCTGATAATTTAGTTGCTCAGAGGCTTTTGGCAGAATCCTGTCTGATGTTGGGAAGAGTCGCTGAAGCATTGAGTGCTTATAAGATGCTTCTTTATTTTGCTCCTCATGATTTAGAGACCGGACAAATCGTACAAGAATTGGAGGCTCAAGCTTATGAAAAGGGAGCATTAGTTTTACGCTCTGACTCAGACTCATTCTCTGAATTCAGCATTCGCCGCCTGGAAGGACTCATTTTAGATGACCCTGTGAATCAAAAAGCAACCCGGATAAAAAAAATTGAAATTTTGCAGAACTTACTTCAAAAAGTGGAGCGTTATCGTATAATAAGTTCTCTTCGAGGTTCAAACGGAAGAGCTGATTTGAATATTTGACAAGATTAGCATCTCTCGGTTACCTATGAGGCATGTACGCTACCAATCAGTTTCGGAAAGGTCTCAAAGTTGAGATAGAGGGCGTCCCGTTTGAAATTATTGACTTTCAACATGTCAGTCCAGGGAAGGGTCGGGCCTTTACTCGAACTAAGCTGAAGAATATGTTGAATCAGAATGTAATTGAAAGAACTATAACCTCTGGAGATAAGCTGGATCGCGCTAATACTGAAGAAAAAGAAATGCAATTTCTTTATAAAAACGCGGAAGGTTATCATTTTATGAACAATGCCAATTATGAACAAGTGGCAATGTCTGAAGAGCAGCTGGGGGCTGGGAAAGATTTTCTTCAGGAAAACTTAGTGATTAAAGTTATGTATTTTAATGAACGGCCGATTGCTGTTGAATTACCTACATTTGTTATTTTAAAAATTGTAGAAACTGAACCGTCTTTTCGTGGAGATACAGTAACAGGTGGTTCGAAGCCAGCAAAACTAGAAACGGGAGCAAGTGTGGCTGTACCTTTTCATTTAAAGGAAGGCGATCTCATTAAAGTGGATACGCGGGATCATTCTTATGTAGAAAAGGCGAATAAATAACGTGGCGAAGCGATCATTGAATTCAAAGAGAGTCAATACGCTTGGTGATCTAGAGAAGATTTTTGAGCTCATGCAAAAGCATGAGGTCGCTGAGTTCGAGTGGGATATGGGCGGAGAACGCCTCAAACTGAAGACAAAATATGCAATGCTTGGGCAGGCTCTTGTCTCCATGACCCCTTCTACTCATTCTTTTTCGAACCATCTCATTCAATCGGGAGAACCACGCTCAACTGAAAAATCAGGTTATTCTGGATTACCTCATGGAGTAGAAAAAGATGCTGGATCCATTGTTGCAGCTTTGAATCACAATCAAAAACAAATTGTTTCACCTTTTGTAGGAACCTTTTATCGTGCTCCTACTCCTGAAGCAGAGCCTTATGCAAAGGAAGGGCAAGTAGTGAAAAGAGGAGATGTTCTCTGTATTGTAGAAGCAATGAAACTCATGAATGAAATAGAAGCTGAACTTCCAGGAAAGATTATCGCTGTCCTGGTAGAGAATGGTCAACCGGTGGAATTTGGTGAACCCCTCTTCATTATTGAACCTAAATGAATCTCAACCGACTTTACCTCATCTTAGTGATGAAAATCATTTAGGTGTTATGACAACTACGCATTTACCTTTTTTTAGAAAAATTCTGATTGCTAATCGAGGCGAAATTGCGCTTCGAGTGATTCGGGCATGTCGAGAGCTAGGTATTGCTACTGTAGCTGTTTATTCCGTAGCGGATGAACATTCCCTTCATGTTAAGTTGGCGGATGAAGCGGTTTGTATTGGTCCAGCTCAGTCTAAATTGAGTTATCTCAATATTGCTAATATTCTGTCTGCTGCAGATATTACAGGTGCTGATGCTATTCATCCTGGGTATGGTTTTCTTTCTGAAAATTCTGAGTTTGCAAGGCTATGTACCGCATGCGAGATTACTTTTATTGGTCCAACAGCTGCGAATATTCGTTCTATGGGCGAAAAAACCCAAGCTCGAGCTATTGCTCAGAATGCGGGTGTTCCACTTCTTCCGGGGACATTAGAAGCGGTTCCCAATGTAAATGTAGCTTTAGCTGAAGCGGATAAAATAGGTTATCCGGTCATGATGAAAGCTACAGCAGGCGGTGGGGGGCGTGGAATTCATATTGTTTATAACGCTCAGCAGCTGAAGTCATCTTTTGATCGAGTTAGTTCAGAAGCGGGAGCCGCTTTTGGTAATTCCGCAATGTATTTAGAAAAATATTGTGAAACTCCTCGGCATGTTGAGATTCAGGTTCTTTGTGATCAGCACGGAAATCGAATCTCTCTTGGAGAAAGAGACTGCACTATTCAAAGGAGACACCAAAAAATTATAGAAGAGTCGCCTAGTCCGATTTTAGATTCAGGACTGAGGCAGCTCATGAGCGACGCAGCGTTGAAGCTTTGTGATGCAGTACAATATGAAAATGTTGGAACTGTGGAATTTTTGGTCGATCACCGAGATAAAAAATTCTATTTTATGGAGATGAATACTCGCATCCAGGTGGAACATCCTGTAACTGAAATGGTGACTGGAATTGATTTGGTGAAGGAGCAGATTCGAGCTGCTGCTGGAAAGCGCTTAACCATTCAGCAGTCAGATATAAAAATTCAATCTCATTCGATTGAATGTCGTATTAATGCTGAGGATCCGGATCGGTTTTCTCCTTCTCCTGGGAAGATTACGGGTTTACATGTTCCAGGTGGTTTTGGTGTCCGAGTAGATTCTTTTGTTTATGATCAATATAAAGTGCTTCCTTTTTATGATTCGATGATTGGAAAGCTTATTGTTCATGCCCCCACTCGAAATGATGCAATAGCAAAAATGCGTCAAGCTCTTGACGAATATGTCGTCGAGGGTATCAAAACGAATATTCCATTTCAGAAAAAGATCCTAGCCAGTAAAAAATTTAGAGAGAGTGACTATGATACTCATTTTTTAGAGGAGTTTCTGCCCAAATACGAGTAAAATTCAATAGATTTGATGGATAATGACGAAAAAGCTACTCGGATTGATTTAGGGGATGATCTTGTAGAAAAGACTGCCATGATTTCTACCCAGGAAGTACTTGATTTCACTTCTGTATTAGTGCCAGATGGGCCAGGCAGTATTCCAGATCAACTTCAGAGTGCAAAAATCTTGATGAGTGAGGGACTCATCCCAGATTCAAAGAAAATTTTACATCAAATATTAATGATCGATTTTTCAAATGTTCAGGCAAAAGAATTTTTAAAAGAGATTTATGAGATCGAGTTGCAGGAGATCTTCTCGGGACAAGGTATCCAACGACCCTATAGTCAGTTTGCTGATTCGCCTAACGCTAGAGAGACTGATTCAGAAGACCTCATGAGACAGATGGATTCTGACTTAGAATTGGGCATTTTTGTTACAAATGAACTTGAAACGGAAGAGTTTATAGTAGAGCTTGAAAAAAGTCTTGTTAGGGGATCTCACCAAGATTGGGTGGATATGGGGATTGGCTTTCTCGAAATGGAACTTTTTGAGATCGCTATTCGGCTTTTTTCAGGAGCATCTAGGAGATTGGATTCAGAGGCTCCTCGAGCGACTGATGAAGCATTGTCAGTCGCAAGTCTGTTGGGACTATCTCTTATTTTAGTAGGGAGGCCCTTTGAAGCTATTGCAAGACTGCAGCCCTTGTTAAGAGATTCGGAGATGAAAAAAGAAAATAAGATTGAGCTTTTTTATTTGATGGGTCGTACATATGAGTCTATGAAGAAGTTCGATTTTGCCTTTCCATTTTACAGACAAGTAGCTGAAATTGATCCTCACTATAGGGATATTGAACTGCGTTTGCTGAAGAGAATGAGTGAGTGATGCATGATGAAGCATCCCTTTTTAGTGTTTATACTAGTGATCAGTCTATGGGTAACCGGGTTGCTTTGGTTTATTCAGACTCCTTACTTTGCTCGAACATTTAAAAATGTTGTGATGCGCCATGTTCCTCAGAATATTGGAATAGAAGGTGATTTCTCGGAATTTTCTATTCAACTTTTCCCGCCTGGCTTTTCTTTAAAAAATCCTAAAATAGAACTAAAAGCTAAAAATATAGCTCATTTACCCGGAGGTTCACTGATCTCCGCTCAGCGGATGGATTTTAATTTTAGGCCTTTTCAAATGCTTTCTGGTGATATTCGAGTGCACGAAATTGTGATCGATAATGGGAATATAGAATTTATTTTTGACCCCGCGATTTTGCAAGCGAAGCCAAAAACCAAGTTAGCTAAGTTTGCTTTTCATTGGGATGAACTTTTTCAATTAAAGTCGGAGTCTATCGCTCTTAAAAATGTTCATTTAAAGGTAAAAGCTCCTGGTATTACAACCTCTACTTTTTTAGTACTGGATACCCAAAAATTGAAGTTATCTCAGTGGGAAGGTCATGGCGGATTGGGATATTTAGTTGAATTGAATTTATCCAACTTACAAAGTGATTATTTAAAGGGCTTATCACTTCCTGATTCCATGGATCACCTCCAATGTAGTGCGCACATTAATGCGCTCGGTTTGGATTTAGAGCATTTCTCTGTTGACTCACATGGATTTGATTTTTTGGCAACGGGCAAGATTCGAGGCAATATTCTTAACCCTAAAGGCTTAACATTAGATTCAAATATAAAAATGAAAGGTGAAATAGAATCATTTAATAATTTCTTTAAAAAATGGTTGGATCAGAAAAAATTAGGGGCTCCACCTAAAGGAGTATTTGCTTATGCAGGGAGTTTGAAGGGCGACTTAGGCCACATTTTTGAGACTTTTCGGGCTAACGGACAGCTTATTATTAAAAATTTCTCTTTCCAAAAATGGAATGCTGATTTGATTCAGTTAGACGGTCAATGGAAGGCCTCTTTGAAAGGAGGCGAGGTATTGCTCAATCAGGGGGTCATTACTTCTCATGAAATTTCGCGTATAGGAGGTACACAGCCAGGGAGTGGAGGCCGGATTGAGCTAGGTCCTCTTAAGTGGACAGTGGGATCTTCTGTTCCTCTGCAAATTTCATTGCGGTTTGTGAGAGCTCACATTCACTGGTTGGGCGCTCTTGCTTTAAAACAAGTCTATCCTTTAGATTTTCGTCTTAATGGAACTGCAGGCGTAACCTTGATTCCTGCTACTAAGGAGCAGTCCTGGGAAGTCCAAGCTCAAATGAACGTTTCGATAGATCAATTTCAATTGGATAATCAAAGGTATCAAAAATTAAAGCCTTTGAATCGATTGTTTAATATACCTAATATGAGATTAGAGGGCGGGATTATAGTGAATCCATTGGAACTTCGGCCTATCAATCTTACTCTCAATCTTCCGCATTCAAAGGTGAAGGCATTAGGTAAAATTAATTTTAAAAATGGTTATGACTTATATGCAAGCGGTCAGGTTCAGTTAGAGGATTTAGGGCAACTTGCAGAAAATGATATTCGTGGATTTGGAGCAGTGAAGGCTCATATTCATGGCCCTGCCTCTGCTGTCTTGATTGATCTTGATCTTGATTTAAATAATGCTTATTATTTGAAATTATTTTTAGGAAATTTAAAAGGAAAAGTGATTTGGAATGATGATATTAACCATCTTATTTTTAATCAGGTCCAGTTAAATAAAAATTCTACATTTTACGATTTAAATGGGCATGTAGATTTTAATGCCGACAATAAAGCTGATCTAATTTCTCATTTTTACAAAGGAAATATTCATGATATC
>CAIYTD010000060.1 GCA_903928955.1 Oligoflexia bacterium
ATTTCGTCCATAAAGAAAAATGGGAAAAAATGCTAAAAGACGTAGAAAACGGAAAAATAAAAAGAAGGCTGAAATAAATTTATTTTTTAATTTGAACCATTTCAAGAAATTTTTCCTCGGTCCAAATTTCAATGCCGAGATTCCTTGCTTGATCTAATTTACTGCCTGGTTCTGCTCCTGCTAAAATGAAGTGAGTTTTTTTGGAAACACTAGTCGAAACTTTACCGCCATTTTCTTCTATGATTCTAGTAGCCTCACGTCTAGATAATGTGGTCAAAGTTCCAGTGAGAACCCCTGTTTTTCCTTTGAGTTGACCTCCATTTGAATTCGTGCTCAGATGCAAGGGAGGAATTGGTTGGATGTATTTTAAAAGCTTTTGAAGATCTGAGAGATGTTGAGGGTCTCGAAAATATTGAGTTAAGCTTTGAGATACCTCTGGTCCAATTTCATGAATCTGTTCCAAATCCAACTCTGTTGCTTTTGAAATGGCCTCGAAAGAGCCAAAAAAGTTGGCTAAAATTTTCGCTGTTTTTTCACCTACGTGTCGAATTCCTAATCCAAAAATAATTCTATGGAGTTCCGGATGAACCGAGCGCTTAATGGCTTCTATCAATTTGAGGCTTGATTTCTCTGCAAATCCTTCTAGTTGAAGTAATCGTTCTTGAGTAAGTTGATATAAATCTGAATATTGAGAGACAAAGCCCTCATCTACTAATTGTTCAACTATTTTTTCTCCTAATCCTTCAATATTGAGTGCATTGATATGAACTAAATGTCGGATTCTTTCCTTGAGCTGAGCCACACAATTTCGGCTAACGCATCGAATTGCTGATTCTCCTATTTTCCTTTCAACGGGTGAATGACAAACAGGACAGTGGGTGGGGAATTGAAATTTTTTTTCTTTTCCTGTTCTGATATTTAAAATGACTTTCACTACTTCTGGAATCACATCTCCTGCTCTTTGAATGAGCACACGATCTCCAATGCGGATATCCTTGCGATCCATTTCATCTTGATTGTGAAGGGTTGCACGTCTAATAGTAGCGCCACCGAGACAAATCGGAGATACGATAGCAACGGGAGTAAGAGTGCCGGTTCTTCCGACTTGCACAATAATGTCTTCAATTGTTGTCATTTCTTGTCGAGGAGGATATTTGAATGCAATCATTCCGCGCGGGCTTCGAGAAATGTAACCAGCATGATCCATTTCACTGAGTTGATTGAGTTTAATAACAATTCCATCGATTTCGTAGGGAAGTGTTTCCCTTTGTTCTTCCATTTTTTTGTAAAAATGGAGCACAGATTTCGTCCCTAGACAAATTTTTCGGTATTGGCCGACCTGAAATCCCCATTCTTGAAGGTGATTTTGGTATGCACTCATGGTGTTCATTTTAAGTCCCTTGGAATATCCTAATCCATAACAAAAAATTTTTAGTGGTCTTGAAGCTGTTATTGCTGGGTCCAATTGCCTTAAACTTCCAGCGGCCGCATTTCTGGGGTTTGCAAATAATTTGAGATTTTTATTCAGTTGGTCTTCATTTAATTTTTTAAACTCTTGAATAGGAAGGATCGCTTCACCTCTGATCTCAATCCATTGAGGTGGCTTGGAAGTATTGAGTCGGAGAGGAACCGATCGAATAGTTTTCACGTTTTGAGTAACATCTTCGCCTGTGATTCCGTCGCCCCGAGTAGCAGCATGGACTAGATATCCGTTTTCATAAATAAGATTAACTGATAAACCGTCAAATTTGAGCTCAGCAAAATATTCAATGGGTTCAAGGAGGGGTTTTTCTAGAATTTTGTGTGCTCTTTGATCAAATTCAGTCCATTCCGATTCGGAAAGAGCGTTGGAGAGAGAGAGCATGGGAGTAAGGTGTTTTATTTTTTTGAATGCTTCGAGTGGCTGTCCTGGCACTCTGAGAGTGGGTGAATCTGGCAGTCTGAGCTCGGGATTTTGAGTCTCTAATTTTCTTAGTTCTCGTAAAAGGGTATCGTAGGCAGTATCTGAGATTTCGGGTTCATCTAAGACATAATATCGAAAGTCATGATGATGAATGAGTGAAGTGAGTTCTTTTATGCGTTCGATTAATGGATGACTCAGAATCATAGTTAAAAGTAGTACAAGAGGGTTGGCCCAAATGTAATCGTTTTTTGACTCACATTGCTCCCATCCGAAAAATCTGCCCCTACTGCTTGGATTTCTAAATGGAGTCGAATTTGAGTGCGTGGAGTGAAGGAGTAGTACGAGCCTAAATGGAGTGAAACGTCTGATACGTTATTGACTGTTGCAGGGGTAAGGTTCGTATCTAAAGAGGTGTAAAGTTGGAAGCTGCAATCCGCGATACCTCCCCAATTTCCTCTGATGGGGAGTTCCCCTCCTAGTCCAATGAAAATAGAATGCAATGAAATGGGTCCTGTTGATTCAGTAGAAGAAGCAGGGAGACTGTAATTTTTTGATTGGTAGCCGAGCTTTACCCAGCCTTTTGGGCCAAGAATTGCGTCTGTGAATAAATAAGAATATCCTATATTGGATTGGAATGAAAATAAGGACCCCGAAACACCTCCATTGAGGCTTGCTGAGGATAAAGTTCCAGAGTTGGTATCATTTTGGGAAAAATTCCAAAATGAGTAGCCTAAGCCTAAATTTGCAAACCAAGATCGTGTGAACCAAAGTTCTCCATCGACTTTATTGCCTAAAGTAAATCCTCCGCCTATATTAGATACAGAGTTGCTTGTAGAGCTGAACTGCCAGCCATTATTTCCAAAACCTAAGGAAGCGCTGATCCAACCTAATTTCGGAGGTTCTTCTTTTTCCTTCTCAGGTTCCTTCTCCGGTTGGAGGGTTTGGGGGGGAGGGTTGATGGGATGGCTTTCTATTCGAATCACCTTTTGATGTTCTAATATTTTTTGGTCTGGTTCTTCTTCTGAAATTTTGGCAAAGATCATTT
This sequence comes from Oligoflexia bacterium, assembly GCA_903928955.1. GTDB lineage: Bacteria > Bdellovibrionota > UBA1018 > UBA1018 > UBA1018 > CAIYTD01. The sequence continues at coordinate 2,949 of CAIYTD010000060.1, forward strand.
TGTCTTCAATTTGATCGATAGTTGCCTGACCAGTAGGAGTGATTTGCCAATTAACAATCTCATGGAGCAACGGATGATTTTTGACTTCCCTTAAAGTTCCGATGATGAGCTGATCTCCCTTTTGAACGTGGGAGGTATTTGCCAAATTAACAGTAAGAGTGTTTTCATCTCGTCCAGTGACATTAGCTAAAAAAGGGATTTTTTTCAGTAAAAGGTCGAGGTGCGTTTGTAGGGGCAGGGTCAAAAAATCTTTTTCTGAAAAAGTATTTTGCTCGGGTTCAGAGAGAGTGAAATTTTCAGTAGCAATGAGTTCCATTTGAGGCGGGTGCAGCCAATCTAAAGTAATGAAGTATTTCTGGCCTTCCTTAAGTATCTTAGTGCGGATTAAGCTATCCGTGTGAGTGGCATGGGTCAGTTGTTTTAAAATTTCTGAATCTTCAATGATTTTTTTATAAGATATCTTTGCTTGGCTGAGTAACGCGTCTGCTGGAGATAAATCGTTGAAAACATATCGCCCTTGTTTTGCAAAAAAATCTTTATAAGCCGAAACTACAGATTCAGCCAAAAGACCGCCGACATTGTCCCATGAGCGTAAACATCCTATTGTTTCTAGCTTGAATTGCCTGTCCAATTCAGTGGACGATTGAGCAGTGGCTTCTTGGAAAGCGATGATCAGGGCGATGAATAAAAATAATCTTATTTTTTGATTAATGATCCAGTCGGTGCAGCAAAATTTTTTCTTCATAAAGGGCAATCAGTGTTTTAAGTTCAGCAATCTCTTCTTGGGCTTTTTGAAGGTTGTTTGTGAGAGTAGCCAAACGTATTTTAAGTTCATTGGATTCAGGTTCTTTTTCGACATTTTCTTCCTCATTGTCCCATAGTAGATAGCGCCCATCTTCTATTTTATATGTGAGCTTCTTAGCTTTAATGTGCCTTCGGAGTGTCGATAAACTTACCCCTTTCTTGAGAGCGAAGTCCATTAAAGGAATCCATGTGCCTAATGTGTTCTGATGTTGTTCTAACATAAGTATCTCTTTCAATTGTATTTCCATGAGCTTTAAATTCAAGTACTCTTATTAGATGATGGTCTCTTCTTCGGATGTAAAAAGCCGGATTCAAATTGGGCCCAAGAAGAAGTTAGCTTTTGTCTGTAGTGGTGGAGCTACTAAAGCTGGAGCATTTCACTTGGGTGTCGCTTTAGCTTTGCAAGAGCAGGGATTTAGCTTTTATAGTGGAATGGTTTCCTCGATAGGGAAAGTTCGACCTCCTCATCCTATGGAGATTTCCTGTTATGTAGGGTCAAGTGCAGGCTCTATCATTTCTTCTTATCTTGCTGCCGGCTATTCTTTGGACAATATTTTTAATTCGTTTTTGGATCGTACTCCCTCAAAAGCCGATTTAGAGACATTCACTCCAAAAGTTTTGCCTCGATTGACCTATCAGAAAATGTTTAGGCTCAGGCCAAGCATTGGAAAAGAGCAAATAGGTCAACTGAAAAAACTGAAACAAACCGTTTTTGATCTCTTAAATGGAAATTGGGATGCCATCCTTCACTTTAAGTGGTTAAAAATGAGTGGATTTTTTTCTACTGGGGGTATTGAACAATATATGAGGGAAGATGTTCTTCCTTCGAATCGCTTTCAGGATTATTTAGCGGACCTTTTTATAGTGGCAACTCAATTAAACCATTCTAGAAAAGTCGTTTTTGGAAAGTACAGTTATGAGCCGCCGCCTCATGATCTGACCTGTCAATACAATAATGATGCTGGAATTGCTGATGCTTGCGCTGCAAGTGTTGCTCTGCCTGTTATTTTTTCTCCCCATCTCATTAAAAATGCAAAGAATCAGCCCACTCATTATATCGATGGAGAGGTTCGTGAAACTCTTTCCACTCATGTTGCTGTGGATGCAGGGGCTGATCTGATTCTAGCTAGTTACACTCACCAGCCCTATCATCTTCCTCTGGGTAGTAGCGATTCACTGATGGATTATGGATTACCTGCTATCGTGATTCAATCGATTTATCTATTGATTGAACAGAAGATTAATAACCATATTTATAAACGGCAATCCCATCGGAACGCTATTGATGCTGTATCTCAATATTGTAAATCTCAAAATCTTTCTGAAGAGAATCGACATCGCATTTGTCAAATTTTAGAGGCTCAACTTAATCATCGCATGGATGTAGACACGATCTACATCCATCCGGATCCAGCTGATGCGCAGCTTTTTTTCGGTGAACATTTTAGCCTTTCTCCAAAAAAAATGACTGAGATTGTCAAAAGTGGCTTTCGCGCAGCGATTGAGACATTGCGTCAGTATGACTTTGCAGATCGTGAGCAAAAACATGCAATTGGAATGACTCGCGTTTCGTCTTAATTTTTCATCATTTCTTTTCGTTCCCTTTTCGAGTAATTTGCTCACTATGGGTCAAATCGTTCGTCGGATTTACATTCGAAAAGAAGCTCTGAAATTTTCTGCAGCACATATGACTGTATTTTCGAATGGATCTAAGGAAGCTTTGCACGGTCATAATTATTTCACAGAAGTGGTTATTGGTTTAACGGAGACGGGTTTCGAAGAAATGGTTTCCTTTTCTGTGTTTAAAAATGAAATAAAAAAGATGTGTTTTATTTGGGATGAAAAAATTTTGTTGGCAAGAAATTGCCCTTTTATGCAGATGGTTATTGAATCAGATCAAGAAATTGAATTTTTACTGACAAAAAAAAGATATGTATTGCCAGCGGATGAAGTTGTCTTTCTTCCTGTTCAGAATGTTACTTCAGAGGCTTTGTCTGAGCTATTTTGTTTAAACCTTGTAGCGCGATTTAAATTAGAAAAATTTTTTCATCTTATTCAAGAAGTTCAAGTGAAAATAGAAGAAACCTCAGGTCAAGGTGCCTCTTTTATTTGGGAAAAATCATGAAAAACGAATTATCTTTAAAGTTTTCTTTTCAAGCATCGCATTCGTTAGTAGGTTACGAAGAGCCTCACCCTCATTTATGGCGGCTCGAAGTCATCGTGGGTGGAGTTCCTATAGATGGTCGGATTTTAGATATTGTTGAATTGAGGGCGTGTATTGAAAAACAGATTCATCCTCTTCGAATGTCTTATTTAAATGAAAATTCCCAATTGAGCTCGGCAGTAAGAAAATCCCCAACGTGTGAAACCTTGAGTCAGTTTTTTTTTGACGAACTGAATCAGATTATGATGAGTCATTTTGTGAAGGTAAATTCAACTATTGCTCTTCAATCTATCGCTGTTGGCATTTGCAGTATGAATGGCGAAGAAATGGGAGCAGTTCGAATATTCCTTTAGATTTTATATCAATTGTAAATTGATACCCCTCTTTTCTTATGGTAGGATGGATATGTTATTAGCATACGTATTTGGAGTTAAACTGTTAAATAAAATAAGGTGCAGAATTTTATGAAAAAAAATGCGATTAAAATAGGATTACTCTTTTCCATATTGAGCTTGAGTTCATTTGCTTATGCAGATGAAGAAAAGTATGAAATTTTTTTTAATGGGCTTGCAGGTCTAAATTTCAATTTTGCTGCTACACAGTCGACTAGTGTCAATTTTTATTCTGCGACGATTTTGCCTGTTACGCTGAGTCATTTTGTCACTCATAATTTAGAAGTAGATTTGACTCCTACCTTTAGTTACACGAGTGGGGCTGCTGGTGCTGGTAGTTCTACTCTAGGTTGGGGTGGATTGGTCGGATTCACTTATAGCTTTATGGATGACATACTCAATTCGCCTTTTTTTCAAGCAGGGATCGGGTATGGTGGTGCAAGCTATACAACCAGTGCAACCAGTGCAACAACAACTACAAATGGTTTGATGTGGGGAGTTGCAGCGGGTAAGCGTTTTAAGATAGTGGATCATGTTGCTTATGTTCCAGAAGTCAGCTACTTAAATTCGGCTGCTGCTGGTACTACAGTAGGTACCCTGTCCATCGTTCCCCTTCAGTTTTCAGTTCTTTTTTAGTTAAATGAGATGAGAGTCGCAGAGTCCGTCTCTGCGACCTCTTTTCATCTACTGCCTTCTCTGCTAGACGCGGCAGGCTTGCTGTGCTAGATCATCAAAATCAAAGTTTTTTTCTGGGAGAGATGTGAGAGTGGCTGAATCAGCACGCCTCGAAAGCGTGTTTAGCAGAAATGCTAACGAGGGTTCGAATCCCTCTCTCTCCGCCACTTTGATCTAAAAACCCCTTAAATATTCAAAAGTTAAAAATCAGGAAATCCGCTGGTCCACACTTCAGTTCACAAAATTTGCGTCAGTGTCAGCCCTGTGCTTGAACCTAAAGTAGGCTGAAATAGGTAATAATTTGAATCTAATACGGACGTGGATGTTTAGATTGTCCGTTTTTTCCTGAGTCTCTATTCTTTGTGTCAAGGGGAGAAACTCCGACTTTCTACCTTGGATTTACTCTGCGTACTTATGAAAGCATCTTCGAATCTTTGAGGAGGTTTTTATGAGTGCATATACGGGGATCGGCTTTTTTATAAAAATTTACCCAATTTAATCTAACTATTTCTACCCGAAACAACCTGAAACTTCACACCTTCTCCCACGGGGCGACCGACGAAGTGGGGATCAAAGTAGCCCTTCCACTTTGCATAATCTCAAGTTGGCCATTGGCAATAAGACTATAGACCTTCGTCCTACCCACGCGGAAAGCCTCCATGATCTCCTTAATCCGGTAAGCTCGTTTTTCAGTTGGAACTTTTGAATTGCATGGAGATCAGCATGAGTGGATACAAAACTCAAAGCAATTCAGTCGATGCCAAGCGAATATGCTCAGCAGATACTACTTGCTCTTTCTCCGTTGCGGCGGCAATAAGCCCACCTCTGGCGAGCGAGTTCGCCTTCCGCAATACACCCCCCGATCCTTGGTAGATGGCTGTAATTGCCTGATCAGAGAAAAGCTGTTTTTTCACTCCGACAACTCCCATATGGTGTTCAAGATAGACTCTCATTTGTTCTGGATTTAAGGTATTTAGATGTGTTCTTGCAACAACTCGAGATGCGAGAGGTGCAGTGCTTCGGTAGGTCATTTTTTCAATCAGATTAGGTTGTCCACTTAGTACTAATGAGAACAGATTTTTTGAATCGTTATCGAACTGGGTGATGGTATGAAGTTCCGCAAATATTTCGATTCTCAATAAGTGCGCTTCATCAACAATGATCATGATTTTTTGTTTTTTAGTTGCCGCAATTTCTCGGACTGTAGTCTTAAATTCCTTTAAGGTCGCAGCACGACTTCCAGTTTTAACTACAATATCCAGATCCCAACAGAGCTGTCGGTAAAATTCAATTAATGAGCCTCCGGTCGCAGTAATATTTAAGAATAGATATTGAGAGGGATGATAAAATACTCCACCATTCATGACATAGTCAAAGCGCTCTTTGACTGCGACCATGGAAGGTAGCTTCAATAGATTTTTGGAACTAATTTCAGCTGTAAATGGCTCATATTTGAATCCAAAG
>CAIYTD010000061.1 GCA_903928955.1 Oligoflexia bacterium
ATCAAGTCGGTTCCTTCCAAGTCAGATTTAGAAATTGCATCTTTTGAGGGAGAAAATATTTTTACAAGGATCCAAATTGAACAGTGGCAGTTCCTCCAACTTATAAATAGATTAACAGGTTATAACAAGTATTGTTATAACCTGTTAATCTATTTATAACTAAAACCCTTTTAACGGTTTTAGTCCACTTGGGCAGAAGCAAACACCCTATTACAAAGATTGCGCAGAATAGTAACAAGAAACGTCATGAGAAGGAGCAGATGACTCACTCATCCTCTTCAAATGAGGAATATCTCTTTTACAATTGTCGCGAGCTACTGGACATCTGGGATGAAAATGACACCCACTGGGGGGATGCAGGGGCGAAGGAACATCTCCTCTCAGAATGATTCTTTCTTTTTTAAAGTTCGGATCAGGAATGGGGATCGCTGATAGTAGAGCTTGGGTATAAGGATGTCGAGGGGATTGATAGAGATCTCCCGCTGTTGCCATCTCGACTATCCGCCCTAAATACATGACAGCAACTCGATTGGAAATATGTTCTACAACCTTTAAATCGTGAGCTATAAATAAGTAAGTGAGTTTTAGTTCCTTTTGTAAATCTTGCATTAAATTGACAATTTGTGCCTGAATCGAAACATCTAAAGCAGACACAGCTTCATCACAAACAATAAACTCTGGCTCGACTGCCAAAGCACGAGCAATACAAATTCTTTGACGCTGCCCTCCCGAGAATTCATGAGGATACCGAGAGATCGCCTCACGGCGAAGTCCACATAGATCGAGAAGTTTTAAAATTCTCTGATGCCGTTCTCTCCTCGTGGGACAAATTTTGTGAATATCTAATGGTTCCCCTAAAATACTCTCTACTGTCATTCGAGGATTTAAGGAAGCGTAGGGATCTTGAAAAATAATTTGTAGATTTCTCCGAAGCTTCCTCATTTGTCCTAAAGGAAGTTGAGTGATATCCTGTCCTTTAAAAATAATTTTTCCCTCAGTAGGCTCCATCAAACGCAGAATACAGCGACCTAATGTGGATTTTCCACAACCCGACTCACCCACAAGGCCCAGCGTTTCTCCTTTGCGAATATCAAACGAAACATCCGATACAGCATGAACTCTTCCCATTTCACGAGAGAAAATGCCTCCTTTGATGGAAAACTTTTTTACCAAATTTTTTACTGATATCAGAATTTCCTCACTCATTTAGATATCCCTCGCGCAGCGAATAAAATGGGGTATGCCTGACTGCGAAGCCACTATTCTCAAATCTGGCTCTCTTTCTTTACACAAATCTATTGCATAGCTACACCGATCTTGAAATCGGCATCCTTCTGGCAACGAAAGCATATTAGGCACAATCCCAGGAATGGCCTCTAACCTCTTCTTCACTCTTCCAGATGAATGACGACTTAAAACGGGAATGCTATTTAATAATCCTTGTGTATAAGGCATTTGAGGTCGGCTAAAGATATCACGAACGAGACCCTGCTCCACCACTCGACCTGCATACATGACAGCTACTTCATCGGCTATTTCTGCTACTACCCCCAAGTCATGGGTAATTAAAATCAATGCCATTCCGACTTTTTGCTGAAGCTCTTTTAAGAGCTCTAAAATTTGAGCTTGAATCGTGACATCAAGAGCTGTGGTCGGTTCATCTGCAATGAGAATTTGGGGATTACAGGATAAAGCCATAGCAATCATAACTCTTTGCCTCATCCCTCCCGAAAGGTGATGCGGATAATCATGAATTCTTTTTTCAGGCGAAGGAATTCCAACCAGCTTCAACATCTCTATCGCTTGATCGTGCACTTCTTTTCGAGAGAGATCTTGATGGAGGCCAATCACTTCACGAATCTGATATCCCACAGTAAATACGGGGTTCAATGAAGTCATCGGCTCCTGAAAAATCATAGAGATCTCATTACCACGAATCGATCGCATTTCATGAGGCTTCAGCTCGAGCAGGTTTCGACCTTTATAGAGGATTTCTCCTCCTATTATTTTTCCGGAAGGACTGGGTATTAAGCGCATCAGTGAAAGACTCGTCACACTCTTTCCACAACCTGACTCACCCACAATTCCAAGTGTTTTCCCTGAATAGACGTTAAAGCTCACATCATCAACGGCTTTAAGCTCACCTGCATCCGTAAAAAAAGAAGTTCTCAAGTTTTTTACTTCTAGAATTTTATCCATGGAATAGTCTATTTTATCCATTAAAGTCATAGTATTTTTCCTAAATTATCTCATCTTCGGATCAAGAGCATCCCGAAGTGAATCCCCCAGCATATTCAATCCGAGGACCACAAAAAACATCGCAAAAGTTGCTCCAGCCAACTGCCACCAAACTCCGCGAGATAATTCCAATCTTGCATCATCAATCATTACCCCCCAACTAGGTTGCCCTTGAACTCCTAGACCTAAAAATGAAAGAATGACTTCCGATTTGATTGCGGACATAAATTGAATAGATAAATTAATGATAATGAAATGCGAGACATTAGGAAGAATATGGTTAAAAATCCTTGAAATGTGGCTCGCACCTAAACTTTCAGCTGCTACAACATAGTCACGTGATTTGTGCTTAATAAATTCACCCCGAATCACACGAGCAAGGCTTACCCAAGCAGTCACCCCCAATGCAACATAAATAGCTGAGAGGCCTTTACCCATAATATAAGTAATAGAAATGAGGAGCATAATATTGGGAATCGAAGAAAGTGTCGTATAAAACCATACGACTAAATCATCTATCCACCCACCGAAGTATCCAGCAATTGCTCCAAAAAAAACTCCGATAGGGATACTGATCAGTGAAGATACAAGTCCAACACTCATAGCAATGCGAGTACCTTGAATCACTTTATAAAAAACGCTTCGGCCAAAGATATCAGTCCCGAGAATAAGCTCTAGAGAAGAAAGTGAAGGGGCACGATAAGCCAATCCGACCACTCGATCCCACGGAGTAGCAATCCACTCTATCCAGGCTAAAAAAGAAACTACCCCATAGAAAGCAATAATAAAAAGGCAACCACATGCAATCTTATCTTTTTTAATACGGTCCCAAGCATCACCCCACAAACTTCTTCTTAATGCTTTCATTTTAAACTCACTCTTGGATCTACAAAGGTATACAAAATATCGGTAGCTAAATTTCCAATGACATATAAAATTGCAACAAGCGTTGTCATCGCCTTAATTACTGGGAAATCGCTATTATGAACAGCATCGATTGTAATACTTCCCAAACCTGGAATTCCAAAAAAACTTTCTAATAAAAACGCTCCTAATATTAGCAAAGGAATTTCAATAACAACATTAGTGATAATTGGAATCATACTATTTTTTAGAACATGTTTGAAAAGAATTGCGCTCTCGGACAATCCCTTCGCCCTTGCAGTTCTCACATAATCTTGATTCACTTCTTCTAAAATTGCAGTTCTATAAAATCGGACATCATATCCTAAGCTTACTATAATAAAGATAATCATAGGCAACGCAATGTATTGAAAGCACTCAGGCCAAGTTGTTTCATATCCAGAGATTGGGAACCAGCCCATTTTATACGCGAAAAAATACTGACCAAAAAGAATATATGCGAGCATGGAAATGCTCATTCCAAATACCGAGATAATCACACAAATCTTATCTATCGCTCGCCCCCTAAAATATGCAACGAGTAGCGCAGTAGATACAGCTAATATCGTAGTAACAAAAAAAGATGGCAACATCAGAGAAAGCGAAGGCCCTATTCCATTTAGTATCATCTGATTAATAGGCTGCTTAGTTGCGTAGCTTCTTCCATAATCAAATGTCACTATTTGCTTAAGATAGTGTGAAAATTGAATATACTTAGGCTGATCAAAGCCATATTCGTGTCTTAATTCTTCTATTTGCTGAGCATTGGCATGCCTTCCAACCATCTGATAAGTTGGATCACCTCCAACTAAGTTAAATAGGATAAAGACTATAAGAGCAACTCCAAATATAGTTGGAATTGTACTGATAATTTTTCGAATAATATAAAACAACATATTCAATTAACCTTATTTTCTATAAAAGCCCTTATTTTACCTTACTCTCCCCAGCGCTCGTGGTAACTGATGTCATCTAGAGTGTCAATGTGGATCATAAGACACTTGCCGCTCTTTCCACCGAACTTTAATAGAACCCGAAGAAGATTGGGCTTCCCATTTTTTAGGACTCAGAGTTAAATCATCGGGATCATCAAATTTAAAATCGACAAATAGACTCGACTGATTGACTCGCTCCCAGTGCAGCGACTCAGGCCACGGCTTACCTTTGCGATCTCTAAATCTATAAATAAATCTCTCATATTCGGAAACAAGGACCCTCAACTCACCTGCCTCAGGCGTACTCAGTCTGAGCTGATCAGAAGATGCGGGACATGGGATTTTTCCAAAAAAGAGATATGTTGCCCACTTCAAGGGAATCCCGCCCCAAGAACCCGACCCTGTTTCCTGATTAAAATTTCCAGAATCGGGTCGGGTGACCAAATAGTGTTCACCCTGAACATCAATGAGTACTTCCGTTCCGCCGAAAAAATTTGTAACTTCCAATTTCATTTGATTAGGCGCAGTAGCAGATAGACTGAGTGGAAATTGACCTGAAATCTGCTGAGATTGAATCTTAAGCCAAGCCGTACCGTGAACGGAATGGATATGCTGACCAGGCTCACAGGCTCGTTCAAAAAGCTCTTGTGGCGACCAATTTTTACCAATCCCAGGAGAATGGGTACAACCGAGAAAATTCCAGAGCAAGCACAGATGAATAGCTCCAATAAAATAGATCCGCATCACCGGTCCATCTCATACTTGACTTAAGGATGAAAAGTGAAAGTTTAGTGACTCGCGTGGTCATGAGCAGGCGCTCGCACTTGAACCTCACCTATTTCACGACTTAAAGTATTTGCTTTAGCTTGAATTTTCAATTTAGCATTTTCATCATCCGCATATTCCACTGCAGATTTGTAACGATTCAAGGCCTTTTCTCTCAAATTGGACCGCAGATAAGCATCCCCTAAATGCTCAAGAATAGTCGCTTCATTGGGTTTCAGCTTCGCAGCTTTCTCCAGTTCAACAACCGCTTCTTGAACACGACCCCGAATAAAGAGATACCAGCCCCAACTATCTTGAATATAACCATTATCTGGCCTCAAACCCAATGCTCTTTTCAGAAGTTTCTCCGCATCATTTAATCGAATTCCTTTGAGAGTCCAAGTATATCCAATATAATTTAAAGCATCGACATTCTCTGGATTGACTTTTAAAATAGCCTCCATTTGCTCTAAACCCTTATCCACTTGTCCGAGCCGATCATAAAGACTCCCTAAGTAGTATCGGACTTTTTCATCGTCTGGAAATTGCTGAACTGCTTTTTGAAGAATATGAATTGAGGATTGAAGTTCTTTTGAATCTTCTTCCAAGCTGGCTTGAAATAAATAGAAACTGGGATTTTTCGGGGCCTTAGAAATTGCATTTTTTATAAATGTTTTCGCTTCAGGAAGTTGATTCGATAGCTTTAATAGGTAAGTAACATGAAGTGCAGCATCACTATAAAGATTGGACTCCGTCTGAATCAACTTGAGTTCTGCAATCGCTAAATCGAGTTGTTTAGTTTCTTCATATAAGCTTCCTAGATAATAATGAATTCGATCTGCATCAGGATTTTTATCTAATATACTTTTAAAAATCGTTATAGCTTGATCGAAATGCTTCAATTCCATATGCACAAGACCCAATTTCACGCGAACATTCAGATCGTCTGGATCTGCAGCTTGAATAGCCTCTAGAAATAGAATAGATTGCTGATATTTTTCTTCTTTTAGATAAATCATTGCTAAACGACTAGCAGCGGAAGCATCCTGACCATCTTCAAATAAATTCCGATAAATTGCTATTGCCTGAATATTCATTCCTTTTTCTTCATAAAGAAATCCCAACGCCAAATTCGCCTGACTAAAATTAGGCTTCAATGCAATTGCAGTTTGATAAGCCTCTACAGCTCCTTTGAAATGGTCTTGCTGTTGCTCCGTTCGACCTAAATAATAATAAGAAAGAGCAGATTGGGGGTTGTGTTTAATAAATTGACGCAAAGATTGAGCTGCTTCGGCTATATGACCATCCTCAATAAGAACTTGCGATTTAAAAACGGCAGCTTCTTCATGTTTAGGATCAATTTTTAAAACTCGGTCATATTCCTTCAAAGCTGCTTTAGACTCATGTGAAGTAGAATAGAGGCCAGCCAAAATCAGGCGAGCATCCAGGTAATTGGGATCCCTCTGCAATGCTTCTTTGCAGGTTTCCATTGCCAAAGAAAACATTCCTTTTTTTACATATTCCGTGGCTAGTCTCGAATAAAGGAGGGCTGAGTGAGAATCATACATCAAGGCAAGTTTATATTCTTCAATGGCACCATCGGCATTTCCATCTGAAGAATAAGCTTGCGCAAGGCTAAAGTGAGCCTCTGCTGACAGAACAGGATCAGAATGTGTTACTTCTCCCATTTTGCCCTGCAATTCTGAACAGATCAGGAAAATTCCAAAAATGAGGACTTTCATGGAATGAAAGGCAAACATGGAAAAATTACTTTTCATAAGCGACACCCTCTGCAAATACCAATCGTCTTTTTATTGAAAAAACTAAACTCCAAAAGCGTCCTGAGCTGTTCTTAAAGGCAAGGGCTTGACTTTAGCGCAGCGGGTTGTTATTTGGCTTAGGGAGTATTACTATGACACATCGTAAGCTCATATGCTGCGGTGCAAATAAGTGGTTTAGGGGTTATTCATTGGGCATAAAAGGGGGACTTGTTTCGTTCTTTCTCAGGACTTTGAAAGAGGGTCAATTTTTTGACTCCATTCATTGCCTCCAAAATAGAAGATGATTCAATAGGGGAAATCATGAAAGAAATCAAAATTATTAAACGTTATCAAAATCGTAAATTGTACGACACTCATGAATCTAGTTACGTCACACTAGATGAGATCGCCAAGATGATCAAGGAAGGTGGAGACCTGAGAGTGATCGACAATAAAACAAAAAATGATATTACAGCAGCCACATTAACACAGCTCCTGTACGAAAGTGAACGCAGGGCCAAGACTCAACCTTCCGTTGAACTCCTGAAAGAAATTATTCGCCACGGAGATGGTTCTTTTTCTGGGTATATTCAAACTAAAATGCCTTCAGAAATCACATCGTTTAATCCAGATCCTCTAAAAGAGGAGAGCTTGGCGATTCGCTCTTCCATCCTCAATCAGTGAAAGGATTTGCGCGTTTCCTGGTCCATCTGATACTATGAATCAAGGAGAAAGCGCTGCTCCCACTCAACGTGCAGGCAGCCTCTTTTTAAGATGCATGGCTAATTTAAAATGGACTCAAAAAAACATAAAAATTTCAGTCGGGGTCATCGTTTTGATGGGGTGCGCTACAGTCAGCCCAAAAAGCTATGCCTCGACTGATCCATCCATCCGCCCTGTCGCGTGGACAAGCGATGAATCGTCTTCCAGTACAACTCATTCTATTAAAAATCGTGACACTCGATCTTCTGAAGTTTCTCCTTTTACACCAGGGTCGAATAATCTTGCTCTTGACCTAGGCCAAGTTTTCTTGATAGGCGGGCTTCCTCAAAACTATACAAATAGTCTTGGAACTCAACTCCATTATACCTATGGAGTGAGCGATCTTTTTTGTTTTGACTCAAGCTTAGGATACTCGGAGCATTCCTCAGGACAATACTCTATGCTGAGTGTACTGACAGGATTGAGAATGAATTTAACCTGGTATGACAAAGTCATTCCTTATGGCTTAGCAGGATTAGGTTTCTATAGACCTTATTACCAAGACAATACTGTACCTGCCTCACCCACATCGGGCTCGCCTTCTGTAGCCGCAACAGTCTTTGGAATGCATTTGGGATTCGGTGCTGACCTTGTCCTCACTCGAAATCTATTTTTTGGTGCTTCCCTGATTTTTCACAATATGTTTGGAACAGATATGAGCTGGGCAAATGGTAAAATGTTCTCAGTAGGTGGTGCATATGCTTCTTTCTTCCTGCACATAGGCGCAACATTTTAGCTTTGTTGACTTTGAACTTCTTGTAAAAGTTTTTCAAGTGTCGGTTGATCCACCGGATACTCTTGCACACAAAAATCACATCGAACCAAGGCAACCTGGTCCTCTGCTAACATAGAGCTGAGTTCTTCAGCTCCCACCAAAGATAAGGCACGGTAAACTCGCTGCCAAGAACAATTACATTTGAATTGAATGGGTTTTTCTTCCACAACAATAAAGGATGTGCTCTGAAAAATCTGAGAAAGAAGGTGCATAGGATTTGCGTCTTGAGCTAAACTCTCTGCGAGAGATTGGATTTCATAAATATGCTGTTCAATCGCTCGCACTTCATCAGAACTTGCTCCCGGAAGAGCTTGAACCAAAAATCCTCCTGCTGAAGTCACCCGATCTCCTTCTAAATTCACCGAAATCCCGACAGCAGAAGGAATCTGCTCACTTTGAGCCCAATAAAAACTTAAATCTTTCGCCAAATGTCCGGTCAATAACGGCACAGTTCCTATATAAGGCTTCCCCCCTTCTTCATCTCTTGTTCTTAAAACAGAAAGAAGTCCTGTTCCCCAAGGTCCAAGTGTATCTTCTGTTAAAAGCGAAGCTTCACGCTGTATTAAGTATCCCCTCACATCTCCAGCTGGATAAGCATCTACAAGTGCCTGCTGAAACAAACCTGAACCCCGAATATTTAAATTAATGCGGTGCCCCTGCCTACAATAACAGGAGATTAACAGCGCCCCAATGACAGCTTCTCCTAGCCTACAAATTGCTTCACCCTGGAGTTGATGCCGTTCCGCTAAGCTTTGGACTAATTGAGTAGCCTGAATAGCTACACCCCGAATATGACCTTCAGTTGAAATGCACTTGATCCAACGGTCTGTCGTAGATATTTCGTTCACCATTTCCTAGGTCTAACACAGAAATCGAATGAGTAAAAAAAGAAGCCCCAGAAATGATTCCGGGGCTTCTTAGATTTTTTACAGGACGATGCAAACTCAGGCTTACATCATATCCCCGTAACCGCCGCCACCCATTCCTGGAGCACCCATAGGAGCGCTTGCAGATTCTTTCTTAGGTTTTTCAGCGATTAAGGTTTCTGTCGTAAGCATTAAGCTTGCGACACTTGCTGCGTTCTGAAGAGCACAACGAGCAACCTTAGATGGATCAATAACGCCAGCTGCGATGAGGTCTTCATATTTCTCTGTAAGAGCATTGAAGCCCCAAGCAGGAACTGAATTATTCCAGACCTTATCTACAACAATTGAACCTTCATGACCGGCATTACCAGCGATCTGACGAAGAGGTTCTTCCAAAGCTCTTCGAATAATATTCACGCCAGCTTGCTGTTCAGGCGAAAGACCTTTCAGACTTTCCAAAACCTTAGCAGCACGAAGAAGTGCGGTTCCACCACCAGGAACAATACCTTCTTCTACAGCAGCGCGAGTTGCATTCAGAGCATCTTCAACACGTGCCTTCTTTTCCTTCATTTCTACTTCAGTTGCTGCACCAACATTCACTACAGCAACACCACCAACGAGCTTAGCAAGACGCTCTTGAAGCTTCTCACGATCATAATCGGAGGTGGTTTCTTCAATCTGGCCACGGATAGTCTTAACACGTCCTTCGACATCTGCTTTTTTACCAGCACCGTCGACAATAATGGTGTTATCCTTATCAATAGTGATTTTCTTAGCTGAGCCTAGATCTTCAATACGAGCAGCTTCTAGTTTGTGGCCCATTTCTTCAGAAATGACCTTACCGCCAGTAAGAACGGCGATATCTTGAAGCATTTCTTTGCGTCGATCACCAAAGCCAGGAGCCTTAATAGCAGCAACTTGCAAGGTGCCTCGAAGCTTATTGACAACGAGAGTAGCCAACGCTTCTCCATCTACTTCTTCAGCGATAATCACAAGAGGCTTAGAACGTTGAACAACTTTTTCCAGTAATGGAAGAAGATCCTTCATGGAACTGATCTTTTTATCGTAGATCAAAACAAAAGGACTCTCGAGAGCAGCTTCCATCTTCTCAGGATTGGTGACAAAATAAGGAGAAAGATAGCCACGATCAAACTGCATTCCTTCGACAACATCCAGAGTGGTCTCTGCTGTCTTGGATTCTTCAACAGTAATCACGCCTTCTTTGCCCACTTTTTCCATTGCTTCAGCAATGATTTTGCCAATAGCAGCATCGTTGTTAGCAGAAATTGTTCCTACTTGAGCTACTTCCTTCTGATCCTTAATAGGCTTACTGATCTTTTTAAGCTCATTCACAACTGCTTCTACTGCCTTGTCAATTCCGCGCTTCAGCTCCATAGGATTGTGGCCAGCAGCAACAATCTTAGCGCCTTCACGATAAATTGCTTGAGCAAGAACGGTGGCAGTAGTGGTTCCATCACCGGCGTCATCGTTTGTCTTCGAAGCCACTTCACGCACCATTTGTGCGCCCATGTTTTCGAATTTATCAGATAATTCAATTTCTTTTGCGACTGTAACGCCGTCTTTGGTCACATTAGGTGCACCAAAAGACTTCTCAATCACTACATTACGGCCTTTTGGACCTAATGTGACTTTTACAGCATCGGCAAGGGTATTTACGCCATTCAGAATAGCTGAACGAGCTTCCCCAGAAAAACGGAGTTCTTTTGCAGACATAATTGCCTCCTAAATAATTAATTAATTAAAAACACCGAGGATATCTTCTTCACGCATCATGAGGAAGTCTTCGCCATCGATCTTAATTTCCGTGCCCGCGTACTTACCAAAAAGAACTCGGTCACCTTTTTTCACATCGAGCGGACGGATTTTGCCATCTTCAGCAACTCGGCCTTGGCCAACCGCAATAATTTCACCCTGAATAGGCTTTTCTTTCGCCGTATCCGGAATAATAATGCCACCTTTGGAACGCTCTTCTTCTGTAGAACGCTTCACTAACACACGATCATGTAATGGTCGGACTTGCATAGAGTTCAACCTCCCATCTATAAATTGGTTGAAACGATAGTTATAAATTTAAGAAAGCAAAAAAGAATGTTTTTCTTTACTTGCTTTCTCCTTCGTTTTGACGGGCATTTGGAAAATCATATTACTATGACATTTCGAACAACCGCCGAAAAGCTTAAATGCTTCTTAGGCAATATGTGGGCATTCTGTTGGAGTTGTCAAACCAGAGGTGGACTTTTTTTAGTAAAAAAAAATATTTCAATACCTATTTAGACATAAAAGACTTTGAAATCATTAAAGAAATCATTTAAGTTAAACTGTGAATTCAATTTTATCTCGTTTTCTAGGAATCCTCTTTCTTTTACTCGGCACATCGACTTGCACTCACTCTTTAGTGCAAAAAGATCAAGATCAGCTCCTCTTTCCAAATGAAAAATATCTCAAAAACATCTCTCCATTGACTTTCACAGGGATTAATACCAGACCTCATTGGTCATTTAATGGGCAATGGATTGTTTTTCAGCATCAGGGACCTCCTCTGGGCACTACATCCTCTCTTTGCGATTCTATTTACATCATGAAAGCCGATGGAACCCAAATTCGGCTTCTTTCTCAGGAACAAGAACGAGCTGAGTTTCCTTTTTTTCTTCCAAAGGATGAAAAAATACTATTCAGCGCCTCCACTCAATCTTCCACCGAATGCATTCCCGACTTTCACCCCAGCACTATAAGAAAAAAAGATCCTTCCTATCAAATCTACACGTTCCACAGAGATGGAAGCGACACCCTGCCGATAGAGCCAGGAGCACCCAGAGCCTATCAAGGGGAAGCGAGTGTTTGTCAGAACAGGGATATTATTTTTACGAGTGACCGTGATGGAAACCCTAATCTTTATCGCGCAAAATTAGATAATTTTGAATCCTTCACTCAAGTAGAAAGAATAACCCAAACGCAGGGATATGATGGGGGAGCAGTATTTTCACCTGATTGTAAAAAAATTGCTTGGCATTCTTTCCAACCGAAAAATAACAAGCAGCTCAACCCATCTGCCACTCTGGAGATTTGGGTGGCAAATGCAGATGGAACTCATGCTCATCCTGTAACTGAACTCGGAGCTTCTAGTTTTTCACCCACGTTTACAAAAGACGGAAACCACATCGTTTTTGCTTCCAATTTACGAGATCCAAAAAAAAATGGGTTTGACCTCTACAGGATTCCAATCGAAGGAACAGGACTCCTCGAAATCACACATTCAAACCAGGATAGTTTTCCAATGTTTTCTCCAGATAGAAAAAAAATCGTATTTTCATCCACAAGAAACGCAAAAGGCCCAAATGAAATCCATATTTTTATTGCTGACTGGGAAGAGCCCTCCCTTTTTTGAGGTCTCCACTTTCTTCATTGCATTTTCTTGCTGGATCACGTAGCAGATAGATCTTAGAATTTTCATTACGCTGGCCTGGTAGCTCAGTCGGTAGAGCAGCGCCCTGAAAAGGCGTGTGTCGGCGGTTCGATTCCGTCCCAGGCCACCATTATGTACAAGATAATGTTGCTGATCTAATGGGGCCCGCAAACTCTTTTCTTCAGGCGGGAGTCTACGGCCCTTCAAGGCGTTAGGCCTTACTTTTACCCATATGTTGCGACGCAGTCATTAAAGATTTCCCAAGTTTTAGTAATTTCTCTTAGCTTTTGCCATACTCGCCAAGTAGTTGTTGTACCCGGTTGTCCATCGCCCTTTCTTCCTAAAAAGCCCCCAAGCACCGCAATCCAGCGCTTAGCTTCTTGGACTCCAGGAATTTTTTGAGGCAATATTTTTGTTTTATTTCGAAAACAGTACAGAGCTTTCCATTCTGATTCTGATAGGACAACCCGACAGTCCTCCTCAGGACTGACTCGTGCGACCCATGTCATCCAATTTCGAATCCTTCAATACCTGCTGGTGGGTTTTTCTCAATTACCTTGTTTCTTTCTGAATAAAAGAAGACTTCAAAAATATCTCCCTCACAATCACATACATGAACAATATTCTTTCTATCGGGAATGAGTTTTGCCGTTTTTTCTATCGACTCAATCCGCAGAAAGCTTTCTTTTTCTTCAATCGGCTTATTTTTGTGATCTTTTTTTTTGTCTTTTTAGAATGAACAAATAGTCCTTGAGCACCTTCAGAATCCTTCCACGTCTTTTGCTTTCGATAAATTTCAGATAGCCCCTCAATGGACTCGAAGTGACTGTAGTCCATCGTAGTCGTATCTTGAATTGGCAAAACTGTTCGACTACATTCAGAAATACGTTCGCAAGCTCTTGATGGATGAATTTGCTGAATAGAACCGGCATCAACCTTTTAATTCTCAAAAAAACGATATGCTGCTTTAGATGCTGCCCAATCGCCTTGCCCCTGATTTAACGAAACGGAAGGTTTTTCTAGTAATTTCTCACCTATTTTAAGCAATCGTTCGTCTAAGCCTTGATCACCAAAGTGCATCCCACCCAATTCCTCTCGTATCCACCATGTCATACCCGATCCCTCTAGGGATCGCTTTATGCCTTGAAGCTAGAGGCATTACAACATATGGGTAAAAGTAAGCTCTTTAGAGGCGGGTAGTTTACCTTCTTTATCATCCCAGATCATTGGAGCTAGGAAGTTGTAACTGTTAGTGGCTCTTTTTAGTGTCATAAATACGATTTGTTCAATTCTCA
>CAIYTD010000062.1 GCA_903928955.1 Oligoflexia bacterium
AAGAAATTCCATTTTTCTTGATAGAGTTGAAAAATTTCAACTTGCCAAACCAACTGAAAGTAGCTTAAACAATGTCTGCCCTTCTTTGAATCCTACCGAAAATTTGGACATCCTCCATTAATTCGATCGCACCCCATAGTTGGGATTGAAGTATTAACGACTATTTGATTGTAGTCTGATTCTAATTTTCTGCAAGTTTTATCGTTTTCAAGGCCACACCCAAAACAAGATAGACTTAAGATACCAATAAGAATAGAGCGCATTGTATTTCTCCCTTAGTGTGCCATGTAGTAAATTTGAAGTGATGTGAGCGTATTCTTCAATAATAAATCTGTCTCAGGTTGAGGATTAGATTCTAGTGTCGAGTGTAATTCAGTGAGTAAGCGATCCGGTAAGTTGTTCAGGGAGGATGCGTCAGTATCTGGAAGATCCATTTTAAATAGCCCCTTGTAAATGATATTCTTTGGAGCATGTGCATTGAGATCCCAGGCAATATCCTGATGTAACATATTATAAAGACAGGATCGAAATTTGTAATCTGTGCTACCGCTGAGTATTTCTGTTTTTAGGGTTTCACCGTCATAAATCTGTGACAAGGTGGTCCTCAATCTATCATTCATAATCATTGACTCTGGGAGTAGAAAGGGAATCATTGTGGTCAGAATCTTATGGGTGTAGTTGATTCTTCGAATATTTTCATTGAATCGATTTCTTAGTCCTTCATCTTCAGCATAGGATTTTCTTAAACTCAATATGAAATCTCTGAATTCAATTTCTATAGCTTGTATGAATTCTTTTCGGATTTGTTTACCTACTGTTTCATAGCGACTACTGCAATCAGTTGCTAGTCGTTCCCAAGCTTGGGCTTTAGCGCGGTCCTTCAACTCAATTAATCGGTTTGATTGCTCGGTCCAGTCGTACTCAATATCGGAAATATCGTGAATGTAGTTATCAGATTCTCCAATAAACTGATGAGTAGCATGGTAGAGCTGTCTGGATTCATCTGGAGCCTGATATTTTATGGTAAAATCTCCATCTTCAATGCTTTGCGTAGAAGCAAGATGAACATTGATAATATTTCTAGTACGATCCACATTGATAATTTGTGCAGACTGATTATCTCCAGTTCCAGTGATTATGCTATTAGTTTGAATTTCATCAAGATATTTCATGGAAATAGCTTTGCTTCCAGTAGTTGTCGTCCCTTTCCTAGTGTAAGTTTGATCAACTTCTATAAGAAAGAGTTTCAATTTACAGGCAATGGAATCTTTATTGC
This sequence comes from Oligoflexia bacterium, assembly GCA_903928955.1. GTDB lineage: Bacteria > Bdellovibrionota > UBA1018 > UBA1018 > UBA1018 > CAIYTD01. The sequence goes on from CAIYTD010000062.1 coordinate 1,277, forward strand.
ACGGTGCGATTTTTGTAAATTCTATAATATAAGTTGGAATGAGACGTTTCTGAAGTCGAATAAAGTTTTTAATCAAAGGTCTAAGATTGTTAAACCATTTAAAATCTGGAGCAGGGCTGTAGATGGATCCGATTGCTCGATCGTATCCTAGGTCGAATGTTTTCTGAGCAAACTGAGTTCTACCGTGGAATGTAGTACAATTTAATGATGATTGATCTAACGAACCAGTGAAGTCATATCCATGCGTATTTGCTGTGAGATAGTTAGTTTTATATTCACTCATTTGAGTTTGGAGCGCACCAAGAGCCTCTTTGTAGTCATTAACAAATTGGTCGAATAACGCGATATTTGGAATCCAGCGGTTATTGACGAGGGTAGTTTTGGCTGAAGCAATGGTTTTTATAATATTTATTCCATGAGTAATGAAAGAATCTAAAACTCCTTGAGAGCTTTGTGTTGAATAGAGATATGCTCGATTCAGTTCAGTAGCGTTTTCTGGATAATGAGTGAGCATGAAAATCAAAGATTCCGCTGCAATTTTCCATTTTACAGGGTTGCCCACTTCGTAATCAAAGACAGGAACTCGGTAAATTTCGCTGAGAACTCGAAGGAGATAAGGCACAGTCTGGTCTGGTCTGAAATGAATAACCGTTCTAAGAAAGGTATCTTGGTCTGTTCGAGTATCCATTGGAACAATCGAGTCCCGTGCACGATGAGTAGCATAGGCTTTAATTCTGGAGAGACATCGTAGGTAATCGCGACTTGAAAAATCTCTATCAGGGTAAGCTCTAGCGTAATCAAAACAAAAGTTAAGATGTGCCGAAGTGAGGTAATCAGCAAGACCATCAATTTGTGCAATCAATGAGGAGTTCAGGCGGCTCATTTCATCATAGAGCTTAAGCTGGGTCTGTCTTAAGGTATTTTGAATATCAAATAGCCTCGTCTGAACGATTTGGTCTTGGTTTACAAGGTGATTGAGTAACTTAAGTTGATCATTTGCGATTGTAATTAAAGTTACGAGATTCTTGTCAATTACATCAAATCTTGCATCGAAGTGCTCAGCAATCTTAGTGAGTTTGGTATCTAGGTGGTTTGCTATCAATTCAACATACACTCCAAGCTTTTTAATCATCTCTTGGGTATCTCGCATGCCTTGCATAACTTGTTGATGCTGGGAAGGTCCACCCCAAATTGCTCCTACAAAACTCATTACTGCGCCTATGATATTTCCAGTCTAAGCGCACCGCTCATGGCATTCTGAAATGTACTTTGAAGGTTTTCATTTGAAAGATTGGCGCAGAAATCCATAATCGCAGAAGTGATTGTAATACTGGCTCGACCGAATTCACGTACTCTTAATCCTGTTTCTGAGTTATTGGGGAAAGCCAGTGATACAATATTAAATACGGCTGCAGCACCACCCAGAGTGTTTCTGGCAATATCAGCGTTCCTCTGGATTCTCAGTTGATATTCTTCTCGTTCTCGCTGGAGTCGGTCGATATCCGATGGGGGTTGACCGTGAGCAATAGCTTCCTTAAGTCGACCAATCTTTAAAGTTAATTCATTCATTGCTATGATGGACTTATGAATTTGGACTTTTAGCTCTTGGTTAATAGAGTTGATGATGAACCGCGCTTGTTCCTCGCTCATTTGAACGCCATCATGTTTGATATAGGGAAGTAGCGCTGACATTGCATAGGCATTTTTAAACCACTGATTGTATGGGTCATTGATAATAGCCTGTGAATCCCCAAGCAGAGGCGCATGGATTCTTTCATGAGTCATCATCGTCATGAATTTTGCGAACCCCCCATCGTAGAAGGCAATATTACGCATGGTTCCTAAAGCGTTGTCAGCTAATTGCTCAAATTCCTGGGTTTTATCAAAAAGCTTCATTTGACCCATCATTTGATCGTGTGGCGCTATCAGTCTATCGTAAAGGTAACTATCTACCTTCAGGAGATAGTTAGCTAATTGCCCTGTGGGTCCTGCTATTTCTCCTAAAATTCCAGGTACGTTCTTTACTGCTTTAAAGAATATTTCAGCAGATTCATTGACTGAGCCTTTAAATGGGTTGTTATTTTGTTCTCCATCAGTAAGTGCTTTCAGACGAATAAATTCTCTATGAATTCCATTCATGTGATTTTGAAGCGATGAAACATCAATCTGTCCGGTTAACACATGGCCTTGGTACATTTTAACAGCATAGTCGATCTCAAAAGCTAAGGCGTAATCCTTGTTACTTCTAATGTCAAATTTTGCGGATTCAATATAAAGTTTGTTGGAAAAATTCTTAGCTTCAGGATTGTAAGTGAAGTTGGGAGTGGTGTGGTATCCTAAAAAGCTCTTGGCAGTAGTAATGGGGTTAATAATGACTTTGTTTTTGTCATCATAAACCCAACCCACAGTCCAATCCCATAGCCAGACGGCATGAGCAGAAGTAGGTAAAAAAACTTGGAACACTTGAATTGCTAAAACGACAGATGCTATTTTTTTCAAGGGGGGTACCTCCAATACTAGCAAGTCCCTTTTTTCTATTAAACTACATATTTATTTAATATTTCTGTAGCATAAAAGCCTTGAACGTTCAATATTGGTGAAAAATTCCAGTAATAAATAAAAAAACTCCGTTTGGAGTTCTGTCTAAGTTTAAACTAGATTTATACACTCATAAATTATGCTTTGTCTTTTCGATTCAAATATTTATTAGGGCGTCATAGATCCTATAAACTCGAGGCACTCTTCGTTAAAGAAAAATAAAATGATATCTTAACTCCAATGAAGAAATGAAAAAGCTTTTGAAAGAGAGAGAGCTTAAGTCAAATTTGATGCTTAAGCAATTCAGGCTGCCTATAGTAAGCGAAAGACTGAGAAGAAATTCCCCAGCAGCATTAGTTTGGCAGAAGACGTGGTGGTGGCACTAAAAGGGATCGCAGCGAAAAAGGGCATCCTTATATCAAATTTTAATGAGAATGCTGATTGTTGAAAGTTCTCTAAAATATTCATTTGACTGCATCGGTTACTGTAAATTTATTGTTCCGGGCAACTATTTTTGTTTTTCGAAACCATTTGCTGAGTATCAAGGGATAATTGAGATGAGAATTACCAATGACGCGAAGAACTCCCTCCTGCGTTAATACGCGGTGGGAATCCCTAAACATTTGTTGTGCAATTCCATTATTAAGCGAATGGCCTTGGTGAAAGGGGGGATTGCAAAGGACTAAATCCACTGAGCAGGGTGCTTCGTTTTCGAAGCAGTGAGTCCATTTAAAGATCGGCTGTTCTCGCTCGCTTGGAAAAAGATGATTAAAATTAGCCATAGCACTTTGAATGGCCATTTGAGATTCATCGCTAAAGATGATTTGCGCGGAAGGGTTCATTTTTTTTGCTGTAATCCCAAGGAGTCCGTTACCACAGCCGAGGTCTAAAATAGTTTTGTAGTTTCCTTTCGGAATATGATCTAAGAAAAACCGTGTTCCGATATCGAGCTTTTCACGACTAAACAAATTGGAATGATTTAAAATGGGGGTTTCAAAAGATTTTATTTCTATTTGCAAAGGATAAGGCGATTCAGATTGTTTTCCTTTAAAAGATGAGAAAAGGAGTCTTGCTTTTTTTTGTGCAAGGCTAGTATGGGTCGGTCCTATATATTGATTTAGTAGAGTGAAGCTCTGAGGAGCGAGATGTTTGATCATTACGCCGCAAACGATTTGTGATTCAGAATGGAGATGGTGGCTTATATGACAGAGAATATCCTCTAAAAAAGATTGATTTTTTGGAATTCGGATGAGCACGAGGTCATATATCCCCTCCAGGTCATTGAGTTGATGAATGAGGCGAAAGAGTGGGTGGTTTAGATTTTGAATATTTCTTTGAATGCTTTGAAAGCTGACAAAAGAATCCGTATACGCAGTCACTTCAAGATCTGAAAGCGCGCAGGTCAATGCTCCAAAGTGGTCATTCAAAATGAGGATCTTTTTGCCTTTGAGCTCCATCTTACTCAAATATTGTAGAATAAGCTCATCGGCACTATCCCATGCTTGAAGCAGTTCCTTATTTCGTTGAGGATAGCGTTGAAGGCTAGACCTGTTCAAAAACAGTTGCAATGCCTTGGCCCATTCCAATGCACATTGTTGCGATTCCTGTTTTTGCACCACGGGCTTTCATGAGGTGCAGGAGCGTTGCAGTGATGCGAGCGCCTGAGCATCCCAGAGGGTGTCCCAGAGCGATTGCGCCACCATTGAGATTGACTTTTTTCTCCATTTGATCAAGCAACCCTAAGTCTTTTAAAACAGGTAAGGATTGCGCTGCAAATGCTTCATTCAACTCAAAAAGATCAATATCACTCAATTTCATCCCCGCACGCGTCAGTGCTTTTTTAACGGCAGGAACAGGGCCATAGCCCATGATGGAGGGATCACAGCCTGCACTTGCCATAGAACGCACACGAGCCAAAGGAGTGAGGCCAAGGGTTTTCGCACGATCGCTCGACATCACGAGTAAACCAGCTGCTCCGTCTGAAATAGCGGAGGAATTTCCTGCGGTGACGGTACCATTTTTAGGATTGAATACAGGTTTAAGTTTTGAAAGTGCCTCGAGATTCGTGTCGGGTCGAATTACTTCATCTTGTTCGATCTTTTTGAGAAGTCCTGTTTCGTCGTGACCGATCACAGGGATGATCTCTTTTGCAAATCGCCCTTCCATGCTGGCTTGATGCGCTTTTTGATGAGATCTAAGCGCGAATTGATCTTGTGCTTCTCTAGAAATTTTATGCATCTGACTCAGAAGTTCGGCTGTCAGCCCCATCATTCCAGCTGCTTTAGCAAAATTCTTGCTCGCAGCCGGATTGGGATCTATTCCATGGCTCATAGGGACATGCCCCATATGTTCGACGCCTCCTACCAGAAATACTTCTCCATTGCCGGTCATGATGGACATTGCTGCAGTGTGGAGTGCTGACATCGAAGAGCCACAGAGTCGATTGACTGTTTGTGCGCTCGCACTATGTGGAATAGAAGTCATGAGAGATGCAAATCGAGCAATATTAAATCCTTGCTCTAAAGTTTGCTGGACGCATCCCCAGATGACGTCTTCGATTTCTGCAGGATCCACTTGCGGATTTCGAGCTAAAAGGGAATTCAGCACTTCAGCCGAGAGATTTTCTGCTCGAACATGACGGAACGCTCCTCCTTTGGAGCGGCCCATCGGCGTACGAACAGCATCTACAATGACGACATTTTTCATTGAACTCATGATGAAGCTCCAGTTTCTGGGTAAAACGTCTGACCTGCTTTTGCGAGCGCTTGCATCTGTGCAGTGGGCTCATAAATTTTCCCCAATTTTTTATATTTTTCAGTCATCTGGCAGAACTCTTTTAGGCCAATCTGATCAGCATATCGGAGAGCTCCTCCGCGAAAGGGGGGAAAGCCCAATCCGTAAATTAAACCTAAATCGACTTCGACGGGAGAGGCGACAATTTCATCTTCTAAGCAGCGAGAAGATTCAATGACCATCGGAACCATCATGCGCTCTATGATTTCTGGATCCGTGATTTCTAGATGCGCTATTCCAGTGAGTACCGGTTTCAGTATTTCGTAAGCGAGAGGATCTGCTTCTTTTTTAGGAGGTCCCTTTTTATCAGGAGTATATTGGTAGAAGCCTTTACCGTTTTTTTGGCCGAATCTCTTCGCTGCATACATGGCTTCGATTGCTGTTTTGCCTGTATGTCCCATGCGATCTGGAAATTCACTCGCCATCACAGTATCTGCATGATGAGCTGTATCGATTCCTACGACATCGAGCAAATAGGCTGGTCCCATGGGCCATCCAAATTTTTCCATGACACGATCGATTCTTTGAAAATCGACTCCGTCTCGGACGAGACCTACAAATCCTGCAAAGTAAGGAAATAAGACACGATTGACGAGAAAGCCTGCGCAGTCATTCACTACAATCGGAGTTTTTCCCATAGCCAAGGCATAGGCTACTGCAGTTGCTATTGCAACTTCACCGGTTTTTTTCCCTCGAATAATTTCTACGAGGGGCATCCGATGGACAGGGTTAAAAAAATGCATTCCACAGAAATTTTCCGGGTGTTTGAGACCTTCTGCCAGTCGTGTAATGGAGATTGTCGAAGTATTACTGCTCAGAATCGAACCTGCTTTGAGGTGACTTTCTACTTCAGAAAGGACTGATTTTTTAATTCCTTCGTTTTCAACGACAGCCTCGACTACAAAATCAATATTCTTAAAATCTCCATAAGAGAGGGTAGGACGAATGCGACTCAGGGTCTGCGCCATTTTTGCAGGCGTCATTTTACCTCGGCTGACTTGTTTTTCCAGAAGCTTTGCAGCTTCTCCGAGCCCTAAATCAATAGCTTGAGACGCGATATCTTTCATGTAAATGGGGGTGCCGCGTGATGCAGATTGATAGGCAACTCCACCACCCATGATTCCAGCCCCCAGAACCGCTGCAGTCTCGACTGGCTGTGCTTTTTTTGTCAGTTTTTTGCTGATTTTTTTTAAATACTGATCCCCTAGAAAAAGTCCTACAAGCGCGCTTGCAGTAGAAGTCCGTGCAACTTGAACAAAGCCAGCTGTTTCATGTGTTAACGCTTGATCCCGAGACTGGGTTGCTCCTTTTTGCATCGCTTCAATAGCTGCGATGGGCGCAGGATAGTGAGGTCCTGCTTTCGCTGCTACAAAAGCCTTGGCTCCTTCAAAGACCATGGTTGATTCGATTGGATTGAGTTTGAGGGGAGAGGTTTTTTCAATACGCTTTGCCTTCCAGTCGAGATGACCTTCTATGGCAGCTTGGAGCATTTCAATGCTTCCAGATCGAACTTTATCGGGTGCTACTACAGCATCTACGGCGCCGATCTTGAGCGCTGCGTCTGCTTTCCATTGCTCCCCAGATGCAATCCATTCGATTGCATTGTCTGCTCCAGAAAGTCTGGAAAGTCTGACTGTGCCGCCCCAGCCTGGAAAAATACCTAATTTGGTTTCTGGAAACCCAACTTTTGTTTCCGATGACATCACTCGAAAGCTGGTGGAAAGTGCGACTTCAAATCCGCCACCTAGAGCAAAGCCATTGATTGCGCAAACCGAGGGATAATCGAGGTCCTCAATATCAGAAAATGTGCGGTTCACCTCGGTGAGCCATTGGACCATTTCAGCTTCAGGCTTTTTAAAGTGGGATTGAAACTCTGTGACATCTGCTCCAACAATAAAGACGTCCTTGCCGCTCGTCATGAGAAGTCCGCGGATAGACGAGTCCTTCTTGATTTGAGTGATGGCCTCGCGAAGTTCTTTCAAAGTTTGTGTGTTAAATTTATTGACCGAGTCATCTTTTAGATTAAAATTAAGCTCAATAATTCCGTCATTGAGCTGTGTACATCGAATGGCTTGACCTTCGTATTTCATATGAATAGACCTTCCCTCAATTCAAATGACACTAGAACAAGAATTCGATAAAATCGATGATTAAATTATTTTTTGAGAACATTCAAAAAGGACTTTTATCAGGGATCGAATGACGATAGGCTTTTCTAGAAAACCATTCATCCCGCTCGCATAACAGCGATCGATATCTTCTTTCATTTTGCTAGCAGAAAGAGCGAAAATCATCGGGCAACTGGATTTGCCTAGTTTGGCAATTATTTGCTGAGTTGCTTCAAAGCCATCTATGTCTGGCATATGGCAGTCCATGAGGACAAGATCATATTTTTTCTTTTCGAGAATGTCTAAAACTTCTTTTCCATTGGAGACTAAGTCGGGATAGTAACCGATTTTTCCTAGAAGTCCTTTTATTACGAGTTGATTGGTTTGGTTGTCTTCAGCAATTAAAATGCGGAGAGGAAATTTTTTGCCCATTTCAGGATCAAAGCCTGCAAATGCATTCTGATCGGATGTTGAATTCAAGGGTTGAGCTTCTGGAGCATTAAAAGTAAACGAAAATGTAGATCCTTTCCCAACTTCGCTTTCTACTGAAATAGTTCCACCCATTTTATCGCAGAGACCTTTGCTAATCGCTAAACCTAAGCCAGATCCACCAAATCTTCTCGTAGTGGAGGCATCTACTTGTGAGAATGGAAGAAATAATTTATTTTTAACGTCCTCGGGAATTCCAATTCCAGTGTCTTTGACCGAGAATTGAATTTTCCATTCTTTCTCAGCTACGTGAGTCGCTGTAGAGAAAATTTCTACACTTCCACTTTCAGTAAATTTGATTGCATTGGCAACTAAGTTTGTCAAAATCTGTTTGAATCGGGTCACATCGCCTGTAATCCACGAAAGAGGGTGATCTGCATTCTGATAGACTAGCTGAATTCCTTTTTCAGATGCACGGGGTTTTAAAAGTTCCATCATCTCTAGAGTCACAGAATGAATCGAAAAAGGTGTCATCTCCAGTTCAATTTTTTCTGCTTCTAGCTTTGAAAAATCAAGGATATCGTTAATCAGCTCCAGAAGAGATACAGAACAATTTTGAATAATTTTTAGTTTCTCCACATTGTTAGATTCGTGGGTTTCTGTTAAAAGCAGATGCGTCATTCCAATAATTCCATTCATAGGTGTTCGAATTTCGTGACTCATATTTGCTAAAAACGCCGATTTTGTTTTGGATGCAGCAATAGCTTCCTCTTTCCTAGCGATGAGCTCTTTAGAAATTCGATTGCTTTCTGAGATATCGCGTGAAATTCCTAAAAATCCTGAGAGAATTCCATTTTTATCATAAATTGCAGTAGTTGAAACTTTTACAGGGAGTTCAGTTCCGTCTTTTCTGATATAGATCCATTCATTTTCGTCTTCTTGTTTTAAACGGGCTTTTGCAACAATTGCTTCTAATCCTGGCTGAACAGGAATTTTTAGTTCTTGAGTGAGTAGTTCTGCTCTCTTCGTAATTTCTTTTGGGTCATGCAAAATTAAGAATGTTTTCTCTCCAATCATCTCGTTTGCAGGATAGCCTAACATTTTTTCTGCAGCTTGATTGAAAGTTTGTATTGTACCTTGAGTGTCGGTTGAAATAATACTATAATTTGCGCCTGCTAGAATTGCTCTTTGCATTTCATTCATCGCCCAAAGTTGAGTTTCTAGTAGTTTTCTTTCTGTAGCATTTTGTCGGATTGCTGTATAGCGGACTATTTTTCCAGTTGAATCAATACTCGGAATGATGGTTGTATCTAGCCAAATCAATTTCCCACTTTTTGATTGGTTACAAATTTCACCTCTCCATACCATTCCTTTTGAAATTGTTTTCCAAAGTTTACTAAAAAAAATGTCACTCATTACTTTTGATTTAATAATGTTATGATTTTTCCCTATGAGTTCTTCATTTGAATATTCAGAAATTTCAAGGAATGCAGCGTTTGCATAAATAATTAATCCATCTGTATTTGTAACTGAAAGTATTGTGCCATGCTCTAACGCAGTTTTGTAAAATCGAATTTCTTCTTCAGCGAGTGCAGTAGTTGTAATATCTTGGATAATGCTAATGAATCGGGGGTGGTTTTCTTTTTCGGATGGGATGGTAGAACCATATTCTTTGATCCAACGGAGAGTGCCATTTTTAAGTAGGATGCGAAATTCGATCTCGAATTCCTTTGCCGACCACTGAGAATTTCTATATAATGAGCTTGCACTCTAGCTCGATCGTCCTTGTGGATGAATTTGAGGTGGGTTTCTAAAGGGGGCGCTTGATCTCGAGCAGGAAGTCCAAAAATCTTACAATAGCCTTCAGACCATTTTCCTTCTAAAGTTTGGAGGTCACGCTCGCATATGCCAAATTTTGCAATTTTTTCTACATATCGAAAGCGTATTTTTTCATTATTTTTTGAGATGACTTGAATTTGTTCTTGTTTACTCCCTGCTAAATACGCAAAAAGTCCTAAAAAAAGGGGTGCTGTATCAATCATGTAGATGAGGAGTGATTTGTTGTTGATAAAAGCTGCAAAAAAAGGGAAAAAACACCCAAAGAGAACGCCTAGTGCTGCATATTTTGCTCGGGTTGAAGCTCCCATGAATGGTATATCGGTTAAAATGAATAAAAATCTGAGAATATGTGAATTGAAATGGGAGTCTCGTTTTACCGACCGCTTTTTGGGAGATCCTGAAAAGGAAATTTTCAGCCGTCAGGTTCGAAATGTGCTTTATTCCAATGTCCTGCCGACAGGTGTTTCGGCGCCTCAATTGATCGGCTGGTCTGATGATTTGGCAGCTACACTCGGGGTTTTGCGTCCACAAGAGGATGTAGCATCCATCGAAATTTTGTCTGGAAATCGTGTGCACCCAGAGATGAAGCCTTATTCTTCTCGTTATGGTGGTCATCAGTTTGGGCAGTGGGCTGGTCAATTAGGAGATGGAAGAGCAATTACTTTAGGGGAAATCATTTCTCCTCATTTCAAGAGATGGGAGCTTCAGTTGAAAGGGGCGGGTGCTACGCCCTATTCGCGTAGGGCAGATGGAAGAGCGGTACTTCGGTCCTCGCTTCGCGAGTTTCTTTGCAGCGAGGCGATGCATTTTTTAAATGTCCCGACAACCCGGGCTTTGAGTCTGGTTGTTACGGGTGATCTTGTGGTTCGAGATCTCTTCTATGATGGGAATCCTCGACCAGAGCCTGGGGCAATTGTTTGCCGTGTGAGTCCTTCTTTTTTAAGATTTGGTCATTTTGAAATTTTGGCAAATCAGGGGGAAGAAGTTCTTTTAAAAGATTTAGCTCAATTTCTCGTTGAATTTTTGAATGAAAATCAATTAGCCTCCTTTGAACTGAGTGATCCGGACGTTTATGGGAAGCTATTGGATGAAATTTGCCGGAGTACAGCCGTTTTGGTAGCGCACTGGATGCGGGTTGGTTTTGTGCATGGCGTTATGAATACCGATAATATGTCTGTTTTAGGATTAACGATAGATTATGGCCCATACGGGTGGCTAGAACCCTACGATCCGGATTGGACACCGAATACGACCGACTCTCAGGCAAGACGGTATCGATTTGGAAATCAGCCCGGAGTCGCCCAATGGAATTTGATGCGGTTATGTGAGGCTTTTTTTCCTCTCATCCGAGATGAACAACGACTTTACCAAAGTTTAAAAATTTATGAGGACACTTTTCAACAAACTCATATGGAAATGATGTCTCAAAAACTGGGACTTTGCTCTTTGGAGCAAAAATATTTAGACGAATTATTTCAGCTCCTACGTATGGCGGAGACGGACTATACCCTTTTTTTTAGAGCACTATCTGACTGGAAAATGGATTCAACACATTTTGAAAAATGGATAGAATGGATTTCTCCCGCGTTTTATAAACCTGAATCTGTAGGACATGATTTGAGAATGAGGTGGGCTGCCTGGGCAAAAGAATATTCTCAAATGCTGCGTTTTCAGGGGGTGCCTGACTTGGATCGAAGTTTGAGGATTAAAGCGGTCAATCCCAAGTATGTTCTTAGAAATTATTTAGCTCAAAATGCAATACAGCAAGCTGAGAATGGAGACCTTTCTGGCATTGAACGACTCCTGCGAGTTTTAAAAACTCCTTATGAGGACCTTCCATCTGAATCGGATTTGGCAGAAAAACGTCCTGATTGGGCTCGAAATGCTCCTGGATGCTCAGCGTTGTCTTGTTCCTCTTAGCTAGAGTTCAATAGGCGTTCTGGTGCGCTCGCTAACGTCCACTGAAATAATTGATATTGTATGTCAATTGAATTAGAAATTGCAGCAAAAAAACCGCAAAAAATAGCGATCTTGTTGAATTAAGATTCCTGTCGTGTTATTAAAATTCCACTATGAAAAATATTTCACTTCCTTTTTTATTAACTTATTTCATTATCTTTGATCATTTCTCTTTCACCGCTCACGCCATGGAAGATATCTCTAGAAAAAGAAGATTATCAAAATCATCTGATAGTGAAAGTGCTACCCAGAAAGTAGCCAGCGAAGGAAGTAGAGAGAAAGTAGATTTGCCAACTGTTTTTGAGCACTTTTTAAAATCGAATAGTATAGCATTCAGATTTCAATCTCATTTATTAGATGCGATCTTAAAAAGTGGTGTAATCGATAAAAAAGCAGTCCTTGAATACCTGCAATTCATCACTGATTTAGTAAACAATGAGAATCCTGATCCTGCTAACGTTTTTTTAATGGAAGCTGTTGTAAATACTAAAATAAGTATTACTCAATTTATAAGAAATAATAAGAGTAAATTAAACACTAAAAATAAGCTGGGAGAAACGGCGCTTGATTTTGTCCATAGGCTACTGCCAGCTTGTGAAGCAAAAGAAAGGCTTGTTGCCCTCCTAAGAAAAAATGGCAGTAAAACGGGAGCTGAATTGCAACAACAGCAAGATTTTGAAATGA
>CAIYTD010000063.1 GCA_903928955.1 Oligoflexia bacterium
ATTGAAGGAGAAAGCGGTAAAAAAGCTCAGTATAGTTATAGCGTTTTAGGTGAGCTTATCTCGAGCACTGATGTAGATGGAAATACATTTCAATACAAATATGATTCTGAATCTCGGCATAATATGGTTCAAATTAGCTATACAGATAAAACCTCTATGCTAATCAGTTATTTTGGAAGAGATAAACAGGAAAATGTTAAAAGTGTTAAAGATAGAGACGGAGTTTTAACTGAATACACTTATAATCCAGACTCTTCGGATTCAAATCATTATTCCGCTGGTATATTGGTAAAAGGTGTTGACGGGAAAAAAATCTCAAAGAGTGAGTATGAATATTTTGTTAAACATAAAGCAGATGGTGAAGAGTGGACCTATAAATTGATCAATGTGCTCGATGGTGATCGAGTCGAAACTACTTACAATGAGTGCTGTGGACTTCCGGTGGTGATCAAGCATGGGTCTGATGAAACTAATTTTGAATATGATAGCAGGGGTCATGTCACTAAAAAGACAACTCCTACTGAAATCACGCAGTTACACTATTCTATTGCAGCAGGTAAAGTAGATAAAGTAACAAGATATTCTAGAATAAATAATAAATTAACGAGCTGGTCTCAGTTTCAGTATGATTCAAAGGCAAATCTTATTTTTGCTAAAAACTCTGAAAATAAGGCAGTTAAACTATTATATGATGAGACGGGTAGAATCCATACTATGGTGGATCAAAATCGTCACCAAATTACCTTTAAATATAATGAAAATTCAAAGCCTATTGAAATAACTGATTCAGGTTTAGGAACAATTACGGTGAGTTATACTAATTCTGGAGATATTAAAAAAGTGGAAAGCAGCGCAGGCAGAAAAATTGCTGTTGAGGTGACTTCTTCCTTCCAGAATTTACTAGAGATTATTCGGCCAGCTGGAGTGAGTCTATCATTTTAGTTGATAAACGGCATAAAAAGAGCTTATTGACTTGAGTGATTAAGTCGGGTTTAATAAAAGGAGGAGATGGATTATGAATATTTTAAAAAAGGCAATTGCAGTGGTTTTATTCGGAAATGTGGTTTTGAGTCTTTCGGGTGTATCTAGTTTTGCTGCTGAGAATACTGGGGAAGGAAGTAGTGGTGCTTGTGCGGCCGTGAGCAGCAGTTCTGCAGCTCCTGCTAGGCCGGCTGCCACCGGCGGCCCCTCTACCGGTACTGCAGCAAGCTCATCAGGTCCCGCAATGACCCCCCAGTAATAATATTTTAGCTCAACTCCTCAGGGAAGGGGAGTCGATTTCTTCGAGGATGGTCCATGTTGGAACTGAGAAGGCTTGAGAAGTCCTATGGCGGAGTTCGGGCCGTCAAGGATGTGAGTTTGACGATCCGAGAGGGGGAGTTTTTTTCCCTATTGGGTCCGAGTGGTTGCGGAAAGACGACTCTTTTGAGGATGTTAGGCGGCTTTGAATCTTTGACCTCGGGGGAAGTCTATTATGATGGTTTGCGAATGGATACTGTTCCTGCTCATGAGCGGCAGTTTAATACTGTTTTTCAGCGATACGCTTTATTTCCCCATTTAAATGTTTGGCAAAATGTTGCTTTTGGACTTCAGATGAAGAAGGTTCCAAAGGCAGAAATGGAATCTAGGATTGCAGAAGTTCTGGCTCTGGTAAAAATGGAAGCCTTCGGACTTCGCAGTATTTCTACTTTATCTGGGGGACAGCAGCAGCGGATTGCTTTAGCCCGTGCGCTGATTAATCGTCCCAAAGTCTTACTATTAGATGAACCCTTATCCGCTTTGGATTTAAAGCTCCGGCAACAGATGCAAGTCGAGCTCCTTTCTTTGCAGCGGCGTTTGAAACACACTTTTATTTTTGTAACTCATGATCAAGAAGAGGCTCTGACTTTATCGGATCGCATCGCAGTGATGAACGGCGGCTGTGTGGAGCAAGTCGGAACGGCTCAAGAAATCTATGAATATCCAAAAACTCTATTTGTGGCTCAATTTATTGGATCCATTAATTCTTTTGAAGGTGAAGTGCGGGAGATCCGACCGGATGCGCTCCTGATTCAAGCTGCCACGAAGCGCTTGATTGTCGTTCAGGCGTCTCGCGATGGCTCGCGTCCTCTTCCACTGGTCAGGGAAGGTACTCGGGTGCGAGTCTTGATTCGACCTGAAAAATTGAAAATCCTCAAGTCCATGCCTGGAGCTGAACAAAATATGCTGGAAGGAACTTTGAAGGATATCCTCTATCATGGGCCCGTCACTCAGTACCATGTTCAGCCTAAAGAGGGTGGGGGACCCCCGATCATCGTAAGTCAGTCCAATACGGCGGTCAGTAGCCGTAAAAATTTTACTCTCGGAGAGCGCCTCTTTGTTGCCTGGTTTCCAGAGGATTGTATTTTAATGGGAAGAGATTCTGCGCTTCCGCTTGCAGAGGTTTCTCCTGTAGCGGTGGAGTCTGCATCGCATTCGGCAGGTTCGTCTTTTGATTAGCAGGGGTTTCTTTGCCCCGAGGCGACCTCCTTGGCTTCTATTGCCCGCGCTGGGCTGGTTTTTTGGGTTTATCCTGATTCCTTTATCTATTATATTTGTTTATAGTTTTTCGACGAAAGGCCCTTATGGAGGCGTTGTTTTTCATTTTAATTTAGATAATTATTATAGAACGGCAGATTGGATTTACTTAAAAATTTTTTGGAACAGTTTTAAGCTCGCCTCTATTACTGCTTTTTGTTGCTTAGTGCTGGGATATCCGATGGCTTATGTTATGGCAACAGCATCGGCTCGGATGCGATCTGTTCTTCTGGTTTTAGTGATTGTTCCATTTTGGACTAATTTTGTAGTTCGAGCATATGCTACGAAGATACTATTTGGAGAATATGGCCCCATTAATCATTTTGCTCTTAGAATGGGCTTGATTCATGAGCCTATTTTATTTTTAAATAGTTCTTTTTCTCTGTGGCTTGGAATGATTACTAATTATTTACCATTTATGGTTTTGCCCCTCTATGTCGCACTTGAGAAGTTTGATTTTTCACTCTTAGAAGCTGCCAAAGACTTAGGGGCGTCCTCATCGAAAGTGCTTTTTAAGATTTTAGTTCCATTAACTCGGCAAGGAATTGTTTCGGGTGTCATTTTTGTATTTACACCTGCTTTAGGAGAGTTTGTCATTCCAGATTTATTGGGTGGAGCGCGTTCCATGTTGATTGGAAATCTTATTACAGAACAGTTTTTAAAAACAAGGGATTGGCCATTTGGAGCTGCATTATCTCTTTTTTTAATGATTTTAGTAATGGGTTGTTTATGGATTTATCTTCGTATTCAATCCTCTGAAGAAGGGGTCGGATATATCATGGCGTTTGAATCTCAGGTGAGGCCGAGATCATCGCATCTAGCACGTGC
>CAIYTD010000064.1 GCA_903928955.1 Oligoflexia bacterium
GGGGCAGCCGCCACAAAAACCATTTCCAATTTTAGAAGTAGGTTCCTTGAGTTCAGCGTTCATTAAGGTTGAAGATTTACAGGAAATAGAAAAATATAAAAATTTCTTAATTCACCTGAATTCTACGGAAGTTGAAGGAGCTGTAAAGATCATTAGAGGTAAAAGCAAAGCTAGAACTAACTGTGTCCATCTTGCTCAAGCAGTTATTGAATATTTTAAATCTGGAAAACTCCCCACTCAGATGGCAAGCGAAGCAGAGGCTACTTTAGAGGATTGGAGCTCAGAGATTGAAAGGGGAAGTAAAGTTAAACGAGAAAAAGACCCTAGCATCCCTCCTTTTAAAGCCTATGCAACTCAAATAGGTGAGTTTACTCGACCCCTTATTCCTATTGCATTTATTAAACATCCAGATGGCTATCTAGAAGAAAATCCAGACCACTCTTATGATTTAACTGCAGATGACCATCCGATCTTGCTTCCTGGTGCTAGCTTTTCTGAATTAGACGGTATACTCAAACAATTAGCAGTTCAAAGCGAAAACAAGGTTTCTTTTGGACTAATCAACCTACTCAATAAGAAGGAAAATAAACCTGGTCATATGTTTTGTTATTTTGTGAACAGTAATGGCCTTTTTTACATTGACGCTCAAAAAATAAGTAATGGAAAAGGAGTTTCAATATTTACCGATCTGAGTCAGGAATTTGGAACAAAAGAATTTGAACCTCATGCGGTATATCTTGCTTTTTACCCCAATGAATAATTCAACGACGGTCTGTTGGGTGACTTACTTCCGGTCTTTGCCTTTATTAAATCTCATAGTGAGTCAAATCATCTGACTAATACTACCATTTCATTCACTATGATGGAGCTCTTGAAATATCTTAACTTCTTTTGTGTTCATTGGATCGGCGTAGGCTCGATTTTATTATTGAAGCTTAGCAGTTTTGGGTAATCACTAGACAAATCTCCCAATTATTACGCAGTCATCTTCGAATTTAAAGTTATTCTTAATAAATTTTGACAAGGGCTGTATTTTGTGCGAGTGAATGACGCGAGCTGACTTTTCGATTCATCGAAAAGTCTAAGCAATTTTTAATCGATTATAATACGTGGGAAATTTATGAAAAAAATAATAGCATCTACCCTTGCTTCATTTGCGCTTCTTACTGGATCATCTTTAGCACACGCATACAATGAGACAGTATTTCCAACAAAATGTACTTTGGCATTTACTGCACAAGGCGGAGGCCTTCAAATTGTAGTAGGTTACTTCAAGTTGGAAGGAATAGGAGATATTCATTGTGTTAGTTTAAATGGGGATGTAGAAAGCCGAGCTGTGCGAGTGACAATCGGAGGGCACCCCATCGCTGCTCGAGTCGGCATTGGCCTTTTTAGGGTTTATGGTCTGACAGAAAGTTTTGGCTTGGATGGAAGTATTGACGGAATATATGGAAATTATACTCAATTAGGTACTATGGCTTCAGCAGGTCTGGGAGTAGCCGGTGCTATTGCTATTGAAAATCCACTAAATGGTTTGAATATGAATCTTAATTTATCGGGTGTGATTGGCTTGGGTGCCGAACACGGCCTATCTACATTTACGATTGAACCCCTTTAGTTTTATCTTGCTCAGAGTGTTTGCTTGGATCGAAAGCAAACACTCTGAGCAAAAGTCTCCATATTTAATTAGACTCTTATATTATGAGAGATTTAGCAGGACGTCTAATTGGCTTTCTGTAAGCTAATTTTCAATGGCTTCTTATTTATTAACGCTAGTTCGACGTAAGAAGATTGCAAATTCAAATCAAAACGAGTTCGCCCGATGTGTTATGTTCCATTTTCATTCGTGGTTTTCTGTCTGAGAGGCAATATGCAGCTAGCCCAGCAAC
>CAIYTD010000065.1 GCA_903928955.1 Oligoflexia bacterium
AATATCAGGGCAGCTTTATGCGGATTAGCTTCCACTAAGGTAATAATTTTTTCTTTAATCATTTCGCCTTCTACTTTAACTGGATCTAAACTTTCAGGTAAAACTGGGAGCGCCTCTTCCAAACTCTGTAAACTCGTATTTTTCTGTAGGCGTTCGAGCTCCTCGATAGTTTGAGGCAAAAATGTATCCACACTATCGCTACTATTATTTACTACCCATTTAATGAATGGCCTTATTACAAAAAAGAAAAATAGAAAAATAGTTAGAGCTACAACCCCATACATAATTACATTTTCAATAAAACCTTTTTGTTCTTTTTCTGAGATTAATTTTTGGGCTTCCTCAAAATCTTCCCGAGTAAATTCGATATTTTTTATATCTAAAGTATCCCCTCTTTTTTTATCTAAACCTACAGCGCCAGCAACGATATCTTCGAATTCTTTTATTTTTTCGAGGGACCAACTTTCTACTTTTGTAGTCACCACGCCATCTTGATTTTTGGAAGTTACTTTTTTGCCGTCAATCATGACAGCTACAGACAAACGCTTTACTCCGCCAACAGATCGAGTAGTCTTCCTTACTGTTTCTGGAACTTTGTAATTAGTTACTTCGTTATTCTTGGAAGTCTCTGTTTTTACTTCACCATTCGCAGCAGGTGGCTGACCTGGTAAATTAGAATTACTTCCAGTAACTCCATAAGGACCTGGACGAGTTCCATTCATATTATCATTATGTTTTTCAACTGACAAAATTGCCGAACCGTCAGCATCATAGCTGGTTTGAGTTTCATGAACCTGTGAGAAATCTAAATCAGCAGTCACTTTTGCTACAACATGTCCTTCGCCAACAACATGTGAAAGCATAGCTTCAATTCTATGTTCAAGATCATTTTCGAATTTTCCTTCGTATTCCAATTGAGTTGCAGTAGCTGCAGCTAATGGATCAGTTGGATTTTTAGAAAGAACTTTTCCTTCAGAACTCATAATTACAACATCAGTTATATCTAAACCTTCAATTGCTCGAGCAACTAAATTACCAATTCCATAAACCTGCTTCTCACTTAAAACAGTTCCAGGATCAAGATCAACCACTACCGATGCTGTTACCTTCTTTTGATCTTCCACAAAAGTACTTTTCTGCGGAATTGCTAAATGAACCCTTGAACGACGAACACCCCTAATAGTGTTTATCGTTCTCATTAACTCACCTTCTTGTGCTCGTTTTTGATTTAGTTTTTGAACAAAAGTTGTGGTACCTAATGACTGTTTATCAAAAATTTCATATCCAACTACACTCGACTGAGGCAAACCCATTGTAGCCAATTCCAACCGAAGCTCATAAACGCTGTCAGAAGGAATTGAGATATTCTTTCCAGTGATATCCAATTTAAAAGGGATATGCTTATCTCGAAGTATTTTAATGATGTTCGTTGAATCTTCAGGATTCAAGTTAGACATCAAAGGCACAAAGTTCTGACTACCAGCCCAAAAAAACATCCCCCCAAAAACAAATAGAGTTACGATAGTCAGAGAAAAAATTGCGAACTTTTTCCCAACAGTCAAATTAGTAAAAAAGCTCTTTACTTGCGTCCAGACTTTTCCTAAATATTCTTCCAATATTTCCTCACATTATCTCTAATTATTAAACCTGCATACGCATAACTTCTCGATATGCGTCTAAAATTTTATTTCTCACTTGCATCATAAGCTTTAATGATGAATCCGCTCGTTCAATAGTGAGCATAGTTTCATGAATATTTTTATTTCTACCCGCCACTAACTCCTTGATCGCAGTATCTGCCTGAGTTTGATATAAATTAACCTGATCAACAGATTGCTTAAGAATGTCTGAAAAAGTTTTTCCAGCTTCCTGAGAAGGAGCTGCATCAATGCTCGAGTTCCCAGAAAATAGTTTTTCAACGTCTCCAGACTGAACAATATTACTAATATTATTTATATTCAAATTAGGCATCGATCACCCCACCTATCTTCCTATTTCTAATGCCTTTAAGGCCATTGATTTAGCTGCACCCATCGCAGTCACATTCGCTTCATAAGATCTTTGAGCACTAATCATATTGGCCATTTCTTCAACCGGATTTACGTTAGGCATCGCAACATATCCTTGAGGATTTGCATCTGGATGGTGAGGATTATAAATCATTCTAGCGCCCTTCTCATCTTCCATAATATCGACTACCTGAACACCTTGAACACTTTCATCCATCTGATTCTTTAAGATCTCACCAAAGCTCTCACGATCTACTTGAGCAGCAAAAATAGGATCTTTGCGCCTATAAGGTCCATTATTGGGACCCACACCGTGAGTTGTTTCGGCATTAGCGATGTTACTAGAAATAGTATTCATTCTCTTGGTTTGAGCATCTAACCCACTAGCACTTACCCTCATTGATGAAAAAAAATCCATTAACGATTACCTCCCCCTTCGGTTATTGCGTACTTCAACATTCCTAATTTTTTCTTAAGCATCTCCGTAGATGCATCGTAAAGAATTTGATTTTCAGCCATTTTTGCCATTTCAGAGGCGCGATCTACTGTATTTCCATCGAGCGACTCAACACCATTCGGATCTTCAAAGATCTCTGGCTCTGTGAAGTCAGTTTGTCTATGAACAATATGTCCTGCTTCCTTCTCATCTAAAGGCAATTGATCACCCACACCTAAAGCATCTCTTAGAGCAGATTCAAATTCTACAGCTTTTGCTTTATATCCAGGCGTATCAGCGTTAGCAATGTTAGAGCTAATCACATTTTGATTCAGAAGTCTCAAATTGAGAGAAGTATTCAATGCTCCAATAACAGGATCAAAACCACTATCAATCATAGGTCCCCTGGCCATTATCAATTCAAGTTTTATGCCTTTATTTCCGATGCTAAATAATTATTTATTTAAAGGGCTTAATTAATAATTTTTTTTTACTAGGTATTTTTTTCAGACTAAAATCTGCCTAATCGGCAAAATTTGTTTCAATTTAAACAAAAATTCCTATCGTTTTATAGTCAGCAATTTTGTTTCTTAAAGTTCTGATTGAAATCCCTAACGCCTTAGCTGTGTGAGTTCGATTGCCATTGTGATACTCGAGGGCTTCTAAAATAACATACCTTTCTATGTCTTCCAGAGTTTTTCCAGGTACCCAGTTTTTTTCGGCTCTTTCTGCCATTTGACTCAATAGATTACTGCCGGATTCTTTTTTCTGAATATGTAGATCCTGAGAGCCTATTATGTTGTCTTGTAAAGTAATGACAGCCCTCTCAATTACATTCTCAAGCTCTCTAATATTCCCAGGCCAGCTATGAGACTCGAGTAAAGCCAAAGCATCTTTTGATAGAGAAGGTATTACCTTAGAGTTTTTTTGAGCATAAGATTTGATAAAGAAATCTGCCAGTATTTTTACATCGCCGATTCTTTCTCGCAAAGGAGGAAGCGTTAAATGAACAACATTCAGGCGATAAAATAAGTCTTCTCTAAAAATTCCCTCACGTACACAATCTGATAAATTTCTGTTGGTTGTAGCCAGCATTCTAACATCTACTGGGATCGGCTTTCTTCCACCAATTCGATCCACTTCACCTTCTTGAATTACCCTCAATAACTTTGCTTGAAGTCGAATCTCCATTTCTGATATCTCATCTAATAATAGCGTTCCTCCAGTAGCTAACTCGAATTTTCCTGCTTTGCTAGAATTCGCGCCAGTAAAAGCACCACGTTCATAACCAAAAAGTTCGGATTCAAGGAGATTTTCAGGTATAGCTGCACAATTAATAGCTATAAAAGGCTTTCCTGCTCTTGAGCTGCTCTGATGTACTAAGCTAGCTATGAGTTCTTTTCCTGTCCCACTTTCCCCTTGTATCAGAATTGTAGCTTTACTTTGAGCTACCGTTCTTGCTAGCTGTATTAGCTCCAGCATTCTACGGTCAGCAGTTAATATTTTATTCATATTTACCCCCTTTATTAGTTAACATTAGAGAACGACTCATTTTTTGGTCAGCAAGCGTTTGCTGTGCCAAATTTTTCCAAAAAATTTCATTGGTGATTTTAGTTTTCATTTTTGAGAGTTCTTCCAAAATTAATTGAGCCTTATTGCCATCAGAAATTTTACCTGTTCTCAATAGTGATCTAGCGTATTCATATTTAATTCTACTATCATTTAGTCCATTATCAATGGCGATACTATATAAAATAGCTAAATCACCCCAACGACTTTGTTTTTCTAAAATTTCAGCTTGAATGAATACCAAATCGCTCAACAATGGTGTTGATGGAACACCAATCATATCTTCAGCAGTTAGGTTCTCTACTTTTTTATTTTTCAATTGAGCTAAAACGCTTTTTGTTACATTGTTATATACTTCTAAAGCTAAATTATAATTTTCTAATTTTAATTCTAACGTGGCCAGCCAAGCATTCATTCGAGGATGTGGATTAAGTAACTGTGCCCGAAGAAGGTGAGCCCGTGCTAATTCGAATTTTTTTTCTTTTTGTTCTAGAAGTGCGAGAATTAATTGACTCTCATAGAAATAAATCGACTCTTCTGGGATGCTCAACAGAATATTTCTAATTTTCTGAATTTCAGCTGCCTCTACTGTATCTAATTGATCTCGTGATGATATCCAGACGGCTTTAGCATATGAAAAATCTTGTTCGGATTGAGATAAATCATGCAAATCTTTACTAGGAAAAGTTTGGTTCTCAGACAACGAGGCTTTTCTGAAAACTTCTGCAAGTTCCTGCGCATGCTTACCTAATCGAAGATCTGCTGCAGCTTGTGAAAGCTTTAAGAGAAAATCAGGATTAGTACCCTCTTTTGTGCCTGAAATAAGATGAGCATTCATACTATAAAAGCTTAGAGCTTCATATTTCATTCCACGATCTAGAAATTCTAGAACTACTTTTCTTAGATTCTCATGAGCTATTTTTTTGAGAATTTTATTTAGTAAAGGATTTTTTGATGATTTTAATTCTAGAATCGCTGAATCAGCAGCTTGTTCTTTAGTCCCCAACTGAACCAGAGTACGTACGCGAGCAAGGGCCCGAAACTCAGGGTAGTTTTTCATCACAACCTCTCCGCCACCCGCATAATTTTTAGCTTCCTTTTCAAAAAAATCATGTTGAGTCTCTAAATTAAAGCCTCCATGATCTTCACACGGAATTAATCGTAACCGCGCTAGAGTTGCACCAGGACTAAAGGGGAAACGGTTAATTGTATTATAAAACCACTCTCTAGACTCAGCTTTCTGTAAAGTGGTTTGACCGGTCCTAGCAAGAATTTCGCCTAAACGAAAAGTAGCGCGCCATCCTCCAGGATGATTTGGATAGTGAGCTAAGAATTCAAGAAATGCTTCCTGAGCTCGATTGTACTGACCTAATTGATAAAGCACCTCTGCCCAATTGAGATGAAAGGCGGAAAATTGTTTTATTTCTTCTTTAAAATAATGAAAGCCCTGAGAGTAGAAGGCCAACGCTTGCTCATATTGAAATCGTAAAAGATAAAGATCACCCATTCGGGCCACAGCTTCAGAACGGCCCTGAGCATCAGGAGCATGATCAATCACCCACTGGTACTCTCTACTCGCTTCGAAGGATTGCTTAATAGAATAAAAGCATTCAGCAGCACCTAAATGAAAAACCCAGCTTAATTTGTTGTCTGGATAGTGCTGAATCAGCCAAAGAAATTTTTCAAGTGCTAAAAGAGGAAGCTCTCTTTTCATAGATTGAGCTGTAAGAAACATCGCTGAATGAAGAGCCACGGGTTGATTCGGAATCTCATTCATGAGCTGAGTAAGAATTTTTTCGCCCTCATCATTAAATCCTAACTTAATGAAAGAATTAGCTTTAAGAAATCGCATTTCCACTCTAAGTTCAGATTTAGGAAATTCGTTCTGAAAAAATTCCAAAGTTCTTAAGGCTAACGCATACTTACCTTGTTGATAAAAATCTAAAATTAGCCGAACGTATTGAGCATCTTTTGTCTTTTTTTGAGATCTAAAATAGGAAAAATCAGTATCCGGCATTCCAGCAGGAAACCATTTAGAAAAATCAAACTTCTGATGCTCAGGATAGAATTCTAAGAAAAAATCATTGAGTTCATTAGAAGAACCTTCACAAAAATGAATAGACTTTTCAACGTCCTGATACCGTTTTGCAACTGCAAGCGTTCGATCCAATCTATGTTTTTGATCTAATTGTACTTGTTTCCGTTCAGCAGCTATACGAGCTTCCCTCTCAGCTGCTTTGGCAGTAAGGAGTAATGGTCCCTCTTTTACCCAAAAATCTACTACGTATTGAGTGGGATTTTTTTCACGATAATGAAAAAAATCCATAGAAGGATTTGCCAACGCAAATTTTCCGCTGGGATATTTCCATTTCCCACGAATAACCACGCCGTTCGGCTCCTCAAGCAAAGATACAGACCCCACTCTTAAATCTTTTAAATTTTCAATTCTTGACTTCCACTGAGCTGGATCCGTTGGAGGCGCCCCTAAGTCTAGAAACTGAATCCCCTTTAAAGTCAATTCAAACGTCTGAAAATTGCTTTTCCATTCAACAGGAACGCTTTCATCGATATGGAAAATCAGACGACTATGATCCTGATACGTCACAAGCCGCAAATCATCGCTTGCACTCGCCCCAGGGCTCACTCCCATCAATATGGTAATCACGATCCAATGTGACTGTTTCATTTCGAGCTTCGTGCTCTCCTGTGAAGTCTCATAGACTAAGCAAGTCGAATGCCAAGCAATAAGCTTAGCTTTGAAAATTTCAAAATTCGTTGTAATGTTCTGATCATGCTAGGTAATTCTTATGTCGACTCAATTCGCGTAGGTCAAATAAAACACAGTCTTTGAGTTACACCGTCAGAAAACACTACGAATTATGGCGAGAATTTGACAGTATAGAAGGAAGCAGTATTTAGTTTGTCATTTAAAGAGAAAAACCCATGACGAAATTTTATTTCGGACTTTTAATCCTTCTGATATTAACAGAAACCAATTGTAGCTTACTCATCGGAAATATAAAACCGGTGGAAGAGAAATCCAAATCTTATGGCGTTCTGAATCTTTCAAAAGAAAACTCAGATTGGATTAAATTAAGTTCCAAGACGACAATGGATCTCATGAGTGAAACTGAATCACCAGAATCCGGAATTTCTGATGTCGCATACCAATCTAAGAAAAATGCTTCTATTATCTCTATGAATTCAGCCTGCAAAAGCTACCCACAAAAGAACAAGGACCTCAAAGAACTTGCACGAGAGCTTTTACTTGGAATATCCGATATCACTCCCATCGAAGAACGAAATATCATTGTAGCTCATGTTCCAGCCCTTGAAACGACGCTGAAAGGTAAAATTGACCATGAAGAAATGGCATTTAAAACCGTAGTACTCAATCGTGTGAATTGTGTTTATGATTTGATGTATATTGCCCGCCCCGACCGATTTAAAGATCATTTAGATGATTTTTCTCGATTTGTTTCCTCCCTCAGATTGAAGTAAACTGATAAAATGACAAAATCGTCACCAGAATCACCCATAGAAAAATTCCTTAACATTATTTCTACTCTTTGGACCGCCCCCTTTCACGAGATAGGCCGAAAAATTATCTCCTCTTTTCGATTTGCAGGAAGCTTAAGTTCCCTATCCTTTCAAGTTATTAAAGCATGTACTTCGCGCCCTTTCTATTTCAAGCTCATTCTCAATCAAATTCTAGCAATAGGAATTGAATCTATTTTACTTGTTGCTGTAACTGCACTTGCAACAGGATCAGTAATGGCGCTTCAATTTGGATATGGCCTAGGCAAATTTGGAGGAAAACTCTATGTTCCTCAAATAGTTGCGTTAGCTATTTTACGAGAAATGGGCCCTGTTTTTACTAGCTTACTTGTTGCGGGTCGAATAGGTTCTGGAATTGCGTCCGAAGTCGGCTCCATGAAAGTCACCCAACAAATCGACGCCATTCGAGCTCTGGGCACTAGCCCCATCAAACGCATTGTCGTCCCTCGCATTCTTGCGAGTCTGATCGCCCTACCTATACTCACCTTATTCGCAGATTATATTGGACTATTAGGTGCAATGATTGTTTGCACGAAAGAATTAGGCATTAGTCCTGAATATTTTATTACAAAAGCAATTCTGCATCTCAAAATGTACGATTTGCTCACAGGTATGGCAAAAACAACTGTTTTCGCGTTCTTTATTTCCCTCTCGGCCTGCTGGAAAGGACTTAATACTGAGGGAGGTACTCAAGGAGTAGGAAATAGCACTACTTGGGCAGTAGTAACATCCAGCATCTTCATTATGATCAGTGACTTTTTTCTAACAAAAATTTTTATTTTAACAGTGTATCCAAAATAGGAGCAGCCTCAAAGCCATGCACTCACAGGAATCCACAGTTGCGCTTGATGTTCGAGATATTTATAAATCATTTGGCGAAAAAAAAGTACACCAAGGAGTTTCCTTTCAACTCCTGCGTGGAGAGATTTTAGGGCTCTTTGGAGGTTCTGGAACAGGAAAAAGTGTCATCCTAAGATCTATTATTGGGCTGGAAAAACCAGACCGAGGTAAAATTTTTTTCGAAGGAATTAACATTCTAAACCATGATGAAAACGATTTATTCCAAATACGAACTAAAATTGGATATGTTTTTCAAAATGGCGCCCTTTTCGATTCCCTAACTATTGAAGAAAACTTATCTTACCCTTTAATAGAACATACTTCTTTGAATGAAAAAGAGATTCTATCTCGTGTCAACGACATGCTCAATCTCATCAACATGAAAGGGAGTAATCATTTATTCCCAAATGAACTCTCCGGGGGAATGCAAAAACGCGCCGGGTTGGCTCGCGCCACTATTTTAGAGCCTCAGATTATACTTTTTGACGAACCCACAGCTGGACTTGACCCTATCAATACCAAGCGACTTCTAGATAATATCAAAAGACTGAAAAACAAGGGAATGACTGGCATTTTTGTGACACATGATATTCCGAGTGCTTTTGAAATCGCTGATCGAATCGCTATTCTTTATAACGGAAAAATTTATATTATCGATTCAGTAGAAAATATTAAAAAATCTAAAGACCCTTTAGTGCAATCATTTATAATGGGTTCATTAGGAGAAGATGATGATCGTTCAACAGAAAAAGGCTAAAATATGAAAAAACAACTAGAGACTGAAGTTAAAGTGGGCATTTTTGTTACATTAGGAGTTAGTCTCATTTTATTAGCCATTTTTTTTCTAGGCGGAGAAAACTTTCTCACTCGCAGTAAATATTTTTTTGTACATTTTAATGCTGTAGATGGCCTTGTTAAAGGCTCTAAAGTAACATTAGGTGGAGTGCCAGTAGGAACTGTCAAATCGATAGCCTTTGACCATGAATTTAAAAACGTCCAAGTCCATTTTTCAGTTGAAAGAAAAGCAAGTGAATGGGTTCGTGAAGACTCAACTGCTGAAATTGCAACCCAAGGAGTGCTAGGTGACAAATACATCAGCATCAGCGTAGGCAACAAAAGCCTACCAGTGCTTGCAGACGGCTCCACTCTATCCGAGCGACCTTCTCAAGGTCTCACTCAGTTTCTCAATAAAGGCGACACACTCCTGCTGACGCTCAATAGTATTGCAAAAAATTTAGATAAAATATTAAAAGAATTTGATACAGATAACCGAAGTGAGACTTTTTTTAAAGGCATTGCAAATACAGCAAAAAACATGAGCCAAGCAAGTAAAACAATTCATGAAGAGCTCAATCAAATCCAAATTAAAAAAACAATTTCACACCTCAATCAAATTTTTGAAAAAATAGATAATGGAACAGGAACACTAGGTGCACTTGTGAATGATCCCGGGCTCTATGATCAATTAAGAGCCTTATTTGGTGGAGCCAATCGAAATCGCATCATCCGAAATCTAGTCCGCCAAACTGTAAAGGAATCAAAGGAACCCAAGGATCCAAAGATCACTCCCAGTGGACTTCCTGAACAATAATCCTATTACGCATTCCCCTCTGGACTCACTAAAGCTTCATTGATAATCAAAGAATTTAGGCAATCTCGAGGACTATTAGGAATAATCATTCCTCTTTTACGAAGTTTTTCTACCAAAGTAGTCCGGTTCATACTTAAAAGCTCACTGGCTCGATTTTTATTTCCATTCGTTCGCGCAAGTGCTTGATCAACCAAGTGGTTCTCAAAAGCTGCAACAATCGCTTTTAAATCTATACCCGTTTGAGGCAATACCATTCTCGGAAACTCCCAAGCTGAAAGTGCCCCTGAGCCCTGAGGTTTTCCATTGGCATATGCTTGAAATATACGATGAGGTAAATCGGCTAAATCTACAGTCCCTTGGCCTTTTAAAATAACAAGACGTTCCATTAAATTTTCAAGTTCACGCACGTTTCCTGGCCAATCATAGGCCATTAATGCGTCTAAAATTTGCCCAGATGGAAACTCCACAGAATAGCCATTCACTAGATTAAATTCATGAACAAAATGCTTTACTAAAATAGGAATATCACTCCTTCTCTCACGCAGCGAAGGAACTTTCATTGGAATGACATTCAAACGGTAGTAAAGATCTTCTCGAAACTCACGCTTTTGAACAGCTTCTTCCAGATCTCGATTCGTTGCGGCAATGATTCGAATATCTACTTCGATTGTTCGTGAAGATCCAACTGCTTCAAATTGTCGAGTTTGGAGCGCACGCAATAGTTTAACTTGTACATGAAGAGGTATGTCTCCTACTTCATCTAAAAACAGTGTTCCACCATGAGCTAGCTCAAAACGACCTTGTCGATTTTGAGTTGCCCCAGTAAAAGCTCCCTTCACATGACCAAAAAACTCCGCTTCCAAAAGCTCAGACGGAATAGCACCACAGTTTACAATCACCAGTGGCTTTAAAGCCCTCAGAGATTGCTCATGGATAGCACGCGCCACCAACTCCTTGCCAGTGCCACTTTCCCCCATAATCAAAACTGTGCTATCAGTCTGTGAAACTTTTTCAATTGTTTTAAAAAGATCTTGAATCACGCTACTCTCTCCAACGAGTGGAGAACGAAATGCGAGCATCAATGCTCCCCCCTGAACCCTTCCCTGAGTTTTCAGCAGCCCCGTTACAAAGACTGCCCCCTTATCACTAGGCTAAGCAATATTTACCTCTGTGTCAAAAAAAATCTCTTCCTGATTTTCGTCTTGACCCAGTCTGAGTTTATTTTAGACTCTGAAGTGCATGTATTTGATCTGTTTTTTCCCAAGTAAACTCGGGCTCTGGTCTTCCGAAATGCCCATAAGCAGCAGTTTTAGAATAAATCGGTCTCAATAAATTGAGAGACTCAATAATTCCTGCTGGACGCAACCTAAAAATTTCTCGAACTGCTAGTTCTAGTTTTTGAAGCTCTACTTTTTCTGTTCCAAAGCCATTCACCATAACGCTTACTGGCTCTGCCACTCCAATTGCATAAGCAAGTTGGACTAAGCAACGATCCACTAAACCTGCTGCTACTAGATTTTTAGCAATATACCGCCCCATATAACAGGCAGAACGATCTACTTTAGAAGGATCTTTTCCTGAAAAGGCTCCGCCACCGTGAGCACCGTGCCCACCGTAAGTATCTACAATAATTTTTCGACCTGTCAGACCACAATCTCCCATAGGGCCGCCCACTACAAAGCGTCCAGTGGGATTAATGAAAAATTTAGTTTTATGATCCAAGTATTCTCGAGGAACCGTCTTTTTAATGACTTCCTCCACTAAAGCTTCTTGTATCTGCTGATGACTGACTTCTTCATCATGCTGAGAACTGATCACAATTGAATCAATTCTTTTAGGAATACCATCTTCATACTCTATAGTGACTTGCGTTTTTCCGTCAGGACGCAGCCAATTTAACGTATGATCTTTGCGTACCTGAGACAATCGAAGTGCAAGTTTATGAGAAAGATCAATGGAAAGAGGCATCAGCTGCTCTGATTCTCGAACAGCATATCCAAACATCAGGCCTTGATCTCCTGCTCCCTGTTCTTTCTGATTATGCATTCCTTGTCCTACAGTCACTCCCTGTGAAATATCAGGTGACTGCCGATCCAAAGTAACTATCACTCCACAAGTTTTATAATCAAAACCTTTTTCTGAAGAATCATAACCAATTTTTTTAAGAGTTTTCCGAGCAATATCAGCATAATCCACGCGAGCATTTGTCGTCACTTCGCCAGCCACAACAATCAACCCTGTGGTTACAAGAGTTTCACAAGCAACTCGGGACTTTGGATCCACCGTCAAAAGTGCATCTAAAACGGCGTCCGAAACTTGATCAGCAATTTTATCTGGATGGCCTTCAGTTACGGATTCAGAAGTAAAAAGGTAATGTTTTGACATGATGAAGTATTCCTAGAAAATCGGACTGTTAGCTTTCAAAATGAATAGGAAACTTAGGGGTTGTACCTTTATTTTGCTCTCGGCGTTTACGAGTTTTACCTTTACGAGCCTGACGAACTTTGCGTGCAGTTTTAGTTTTCATCATACGAGAGGGCATAGTGATCTCCAATAAGTTAATTTGGAAGACTTAGCTTTGATTGAGGTCGAATGTCAATTTTTTAGTGAATAGAATGGAGTTTTTAAAAACAAAGTATGGCCCGGAGCTTGCTGCCCCTCCTCTATGGGCCTCAACTGTTCCATCAACCTAAAATGGATCCTTTTCTATTCGATTTTGCGTGCTCCTGACTGGGTTATGGCTCACGCAAAGGAAACTCCTCCTCCGCTCTCTCAAAAACCAGCGCTTGTGCTGGGGCTAGGAGAGCAGAGATTATTAAAAATTCCGGGCCTTCACAAATACTCTTTAGGAAGCCCCATTGTGCATGCTCTATCACTACCTCAAAGTCCCTGGAAATCACATGCATCGGAAAAAGACAGCTTACTAATCAAGGCAGTAGCGATTGGATCCGGAGGATTATGGGTCTGGAAATCTGACGGAAGCTCTGAATATCGACCCATCCGAGTAGAAAAACGGATTCCCATCGAAAAGAACTCCCTGCTCGCTCAAGCGCTCAACCGACTCGAAGAGGCTGAGGTTATTTTCTATGGCGCTGGTGTGGTACTAAGAGGCAAAATTTACACTCTTTTAGAATGTTCCAAAATTACTGCTCTCACTCAAAGCTTTCCAAAAGAAATTCACGACGAAACGGAGTCATCAGAAGACCTCCTTTTAAATGCTGAATCTCAACTCAACCGATGGTTAAAAAATTCAGAACATCAGCATCAACTCCGTTTAGAAAAAATAGGTCAATCTCTTTGGATTCGAGGAAATGTGGATCGGAGAAGTGACCAAATTTCCCTGGAAAAAGAAGCTCGCCGCATCTATCCCGCTGTCCAAACTGAAATTGAATCTCTGCCCGACCATTCTCCTACCGTTTACTTCCGTGTTTTCCTGCTGGAACTGAAGCGGAGCCAGTTCCATAATATTGGAATCTCTTGGCCTGGCAGTATCATGAAATCTCTCCCAGTCACCCCCGGATTAGCTCAAGATGCCGTTCAGCTCGATCTCACACTCCAACAGCTAGAAGGAAATGGAAACGCAAGAATACTTTCCAATCCAGAGCTGGTAGTGAGAGCTCCCGGAGAAGCAGAACTCTTCGCAGGGGGCGAACTCCCGATTCAAAATCAAAGCAGATTCTTTTCAAATGTAACCTGGAAAAAATATGGAATGACTCTACGCCTAAAGGTCAGCCATATTGCAGGCGACCGCATTAGACTCGAAATATATACGGAGGTAAGCCACCTCGATACCCCTGTTTCTCAAGACAAAATCCCAGGAATCCATACCAATCACATGAAAACCCAAGTAGACGCTCGATTTGGCTCTCCCCTCTTTCTATCTGGATTATTACAGCAGGGAATGAGGGAAGAAGTCAAAGGGCTCCCATTCTTAAGAAAAATCCCCGTTTTAGGTCTACTTTTTGGTTCTGAAGATTATTTAAACGAGCGATCAGAATTAGTCGCAATTCTCTATCCCCATACAAACCCACCCCCTGCACCCATCCGAAGGACAACTTTTCTTGCACCCAAAGGACAACTTCCGCCGCCCAGAAACTGGATCAGCCCAGAAGACGAACAAAAAATTCGAGAATCAAAGGAATTTCCATGGAATGCTCTCCAATAATCCGCATGCACTGGCTCAACAAGCTTTTAGTTCAAAGGGAAGTAACTGATATTTTTATTAACGGAATTCACAGTATTTTCATTGATCAGGGATCTGGACTGGAATTATACCATTTACCTCCCCAAACTCAGCTGAAAGAAGAACTTTTTCGAGATTGGGTCCTCACAGAGCTTTCTAAGATTGGAAAAACATGGGATGCAAAACATCCGTTTGTAGATGCAACTCTCACATCAGGACATCGCATCCACATTGCTTTTCCTCCCTTAGCCCGCCAAGGTATTCTCATTTCGCTTCGCCGACTCTCGCAAGCCTCGCATGCAGAATCCTTTCCCTACCCAAGCGAGACTCATCGCTGGAAAGATTCTGCCCTCTTTCACCCCGTTGTTGAAGCCATCAAGAGAGGCGACTCGATGCTCATCTCTGGAGCGACAGGGAGCGGGAAAACCACACTGGCAAGCGATCTCTTAGGACTAGTACCCAAAAATGAAAGAATCATTGCACTCGAGGATACTCCAGAATTGGCCCCTCAGCATCCCCATTTCCTGACCCTTCTTGCTCGCCCTCCGAATGCAGACGGATATGGGGAGGTCACCCTGCGGACCTTACTCAAACAGACTTTAAGAATGCGACCGGATCGAATTATTTTAGGAGAATGCCGAGGAACAGAAGTGCTTGAACTCCTTCAAGCCCTCAATACAGGACACCAAGGAGCCTTAGCAACACTCCACGCAAACTCACCGAGGGATGCATTAAGAAGAATTGAACTTCTTTGCCTCTTAGCTGCTGGGGGCTCACTTTCCAGTACAGGGATTCGTGAGCTTCTCAGCTTAGGGATTCAGTGGATCGTTCAGGTTAAACGAGTCGGAAGCTTGCGCCTCATTACCGAGTTTTGGAAAATAGAAGGCCGCGAAGGAGATACAATTCTGATGCGTCCAGTGATAGAATCCCCTCCATCGCTAAACTCACTCATTTGAGGGTAACAAAATTGGTTAAAAAAACCGGCAATCGTAGTTTTTACAAATACTGGTATTTGAAATTAAATGATCCCAATCTCCAACGAGCTCTGTGGATCCGGTTTACCGTTCTTTCGAGCAGAAACGGATTTAAACAAGTGGCCGAACTTTGGGCAGTGTACTTTCAAAGAATATCCGTCCGCGAAATCAAAAAAATTGCAGTTAAACAAACCCTAGGTATCGAAGCTTTTTCTGAATCTGAGTCCTCTATCATCCGATTGGGAGACTGTGAACTCTCTCAAAGAGGGACGCGAGGTATTATTCAATCGAAGGGGCAATCGATTCGATGGGATTTATCAATTACTCCTGAACGAGATAGCTCATTTGATTTTATTCCAAAAATACTTTCAAAATTCAGATTAATAAAAAACAAAATGAACACCGATAGTGAAGAGATTCTTTTCTCAGGCACTACTGAAATCAATGGGGAAAAAACTCAATGGAAACTGGCACCAGGAATGACGGGTCACCTGAGCGGCCGAAAAAACCCGCATTCATGGGTATGGGGACACTGCAATACTTTCTTCGATGAACGGGGAAACCCTGTAGAATTTCTTTTCGACGGCTTAAGTGCGCGCAATCCAATGGGCCCGCTCATCTCCCCTCAAATGTCTTCTTTTTTCTTTCGGTATCAGGGAGAAAATTACTCTTTTAATCAGCTTCGTGACACACTTTATTTGAAATCAAAAAACACACTCATGGACTGGGAATTTCAAGCGGATCGGAATGACCTATCGTTTCGAGGTCATGCGAAAGCTGAATATAAAGACTTCGCTGGACTTACCTATGAAGATACAGATGGATCTTTACTTTATTGTTCCAATTCCAAGCTCTCAGACTTAAAAATTGTAGTTTATCGAGCTGGAAAACTGGAATCCACCTTCACCGCCCAAGGTACCGCTGCCTTCGAAATTGTTTCTAGAAAAAAAAATCCCTATGTTCCAGTC
>CAIYTD010000066.1 GCA_903928955.1 Oligoflexia bacterium
CTTATTATTAGTTGAGTTTAATTGGTTTTCTAGTGTGAGTGTAAATTGTTTGATTTCAATAAGTTCTTCCAAGGCTTTTTTTTGTAATCCTTCATGATAGGCCTTTAATTGAGAAGTATAAAAAGCGTCTCTAGGACCTCGGAGAAAATAAGTTTTATAAATCAGGATTTCGGAATTTTTAGGTATTTCAGGCGGAGTTGGAATGGATAAATGCTGAAAATTTCCGATTAAATTTCGTATTTTTGGGGACTGATTTTCAGAGGGTGAAACATAGACCCTATATTCCCCTTGAGGAATCGGGTTGCCATTTGGAAGTTGTATCCGCACTGTTTGAGCAAGATTTTTATTCAGTGTAGTTTCAACATGGGTTTCAAACGCAGTTTGATGAACTAATGTATCTGG
Source organism: Oligoflexia bacterium (assembly GCA_903928955.1). Lineage (GTDB taxonomy): Bacteria > Bdellovibrionota > UBA1018 > UBA1018 > UBA1018 > CAIYTD01. Next base: position 403 of record CAIYTD010000066.1, read on the forward strand.
ATTGCCAATAATATGTACAGTGAATAGGATGCCTTCAGGAAGGTTAGATGCGATATAAAAGGAGGGTAATAGTGGATCACTCTTGGATAGGGCTAACGCAATATGAGCGCCAATTGAACTGGGGTTTCCTCTAGCCGCAGCTTTGAGTTCCTCAAATTCTTCTTTTGCAACATCTTCTAGGGCGGGAAGAGGTGAAATCCATCGTTCTAGAGTGGGCATTTTTTCACTTAATTGGAGCAAATGGGGATGAAAAAAGTCAGAAATAGAGCTCTTTTTCCAGTAGATAGTGGCCATTCCACCCAGGAGAAATAGGGCTAATGTCCATTTCATTGCCTGGAATGGAAACGGTTTTTGAGGTTCCTGTTCATTAGGATCCTCTTGAGAAAGGGCTTGTGTGATTAATTGTTCCAATGGGTTCGGATTATTTTGTAAGATATTTTCAAATTCTTGAACTTCGTTCATGACTTTCCAATCAGCCATGCCTTCTGTCCAAATATAAGTTTCAGTCGATATTTGGCCTTGAGAGATCTTCTCTTGAATCTCTGGTATCGAAAAGGGACCTTCGTGGTGGTCTCCGATATATACAAACCATTTTTTTTCAGTAAAACTATCCATTTTTTTTAGTTTCCAGGTAAAAGTTTAAAAGAAATGTTTACACGAAGCAATTGTTGCCTCATAGGAATTCCAGATCATCAAGGCGTAATTCATACGGGAGGTCGAGTAGGGGCCTCTCAAGGACCAGCAGCTTTTCGAAAGATTTTTTTTCGCCTTAATGGTAGGTTTCCTTTGGATGAGGTACTCAAGGATGCAGATAATATTTCTAGATTGGGTGCTGGTATCTCTGAAAATCACAATAAAGCCTCTGATTTTATTAAAAAAATTCATTTAAATCAAAAAAATTGCTCGGTTATTATTGGTGGAAGTCATGACCATGGTTCTTCTCATTTGTTAGGTATTTCACAGGCTTTAGGATCCCTGTCTGGGGAAATGAAGTTAGGATGCTATAATATAGATGCTCATTTAGATGTACGCAAGTCTAAACCTTTGGTAACCAGCGGTTCGCCCTTTTATCTTGCGTTAGAATCTGGAGTGATCTCGTCTAAACGGTTTATTGAATTTGGGATTCAATCTCATTGTAATGGAGCTGATCTCTGGGAGTATGTAGCTCAACAGAACGTTAGCGTAGTACCTTTCGTCTTGCTGCTACAGCAGCATTTCATTTTATCGCAGCACGGTTTTTTTGACGTCTGGATTCAAAGGCGTGCAAGCTAAAGGAAACAGGGAATGGAATATATACTTGCGATCGATCAGGGAACAACTGGTACTACAACACTTCTTTTTGATACTCATCTCAATCGGATTGCAGAAGCAAGTGTTGAGTTTGAACAATATTTTCCTAAGCCCGGTTGGGTAGAGCACGATTTGAATGATATTTGGAATACTGTTATTCAAACAGTTCGGAATGTTACTCAGAATATCGATTCACGAAAAATTCTTGCAATTGGCATTACTAATCAAAGAGAGACTTTATGCTTTTGGGATCGGAATACGTCGGAACCACTGGCTCGGGCGATTGTTTGGCAGGATCGTCGCACTTCAGAAATTTGTGAGCATTTACGAAGGAGGGGATTGGAGTCTTATTATCAAGATCATACAGGACTTTTAATCGATCCTTATTTTTCAGGGACAAAAGCTGCGTGGGCCTTGACTCATTGGTCTGATATAAAGAATGCTCATCGAGCAGGACGACTCGCTGCAGGAACCATGGATAGTTATTTGATTGCCCGATTTACGGGAGGCGCAGTTCATGTCACTGAGCCGAGTAATGCCTCTAGGACGCTTTGTTTTCATCTTTCTAATCACAAATTTGATGCAGACTTATGTCAAGGGTTGGGTGTGCCTTTGGATATTTGGCCTGAAGTTTATCCTTCAGTAGGTAGGTTTGCGGCTACTCAGGGATTTAAAGGTTTGCCAGATGGGATTCCGATTATGGGTGTATTAGGAGATCAGCAATCAGCCCTTTTAGGGCAAGCCTGCGTCAAGGAAGGCTCTGCAAAATGTACTTATGGCACAGGTGCATTTCTTTTAGTAAATACAGGTTCTCAGCCTGCAAAAAGTAAGCATAGGCTTCTCACGACTATTGCTTGGGCACTCAAAGCCGATGATTATACTTATGCTCTAGAAGGAAGTGCATTTATGGCTGGGGCAGCAGTACAATGGGTAAGAGATGGTCTTCAGTTTATTGAAGAGTCAGCTGAGATTGAAGTTTTGGCAAATTCTGTTGCTTCCAGTGAAGGAGTGATTTTTGTACCTGCACTGACGGGCTTAGGCGCGCCTTATTGGAAGCCGAACGCAACAGGAATGTTTACAGGTATAACACGCGGAACGACTCGGGCTCACATGGCAAGAGCTGTTTTAGAAGGAATTGCATTTCAAAATGTGGACATTTTAACTGCTATGGAGAAAGATATGGGTAAACCATTGGCTGTTATGAATGTAGATGGTGGAGCTTCTGCTAACAATCTGTTGATGCAGTTTCAATCAAACGTATTGGGGGTTCCCTTAAGGAGGCCTAAGTACCTCGAAACAACAGGCTTGGGTGCAATTTTTGCCGCTGGGTTGGGCGCAGGAATATGGACTGATCTCTCTGAAATTGAGAAAACATGGAAGGAAGATCGGTCGTTTCAACCTCAATTCAGTGAAAGTGACCGTCAGGAATCCATGGTTCAATGGCATCGTGCTGTAGCTAGGACAATGCATTGTGGCTAAGGTTAAAACTCATTATTCATGTCAAAGTTGCGGTTATAATAGCCATAAGTGGTTGGGTCGGTGTCCGGGTTGTGAAACATGGAGTTCGTTTGTAGAAGAGACTGAGACTCCCAGTAATGAAGAAGGTTCTACTGTTTCAGATGTGAGGAATGCATTTCGAACCACCCGTGAAGGAGTGCTTGCAGCATCGGGTGTTCAGTGGGTTGACTTACAGCCTGACAAAAAGGGAGCGATTTCTGAATCTCAGGAGCAAAAAAGATTACAAACAGGAATTCAGGAGTTAGATCGAGTCTTAGGTGGAGGATTAATTCCAGATAGTTTCACTCTTTTAGGAGGAGATCCCGGAATAGGTAAGAGCACACTTTTACTCCAAATGGCAGGTGGTCTCTGTCGAGCTCATCCGGATATTAAAGTATTTTATGTAAGCGGTGAGGAGTCTATTGATCAGATTCGTGGAAGAGCGCAGCGATTAGGAGTAGAAGGAAAGGGGCGAGTTTTTCTTGCAGCTGAAACTCACTTAGAGAAAGCATTTACTTCAATCAAGGAATTGAAGCCTGACGTAGTGATTATGGATTCATTACAGACTTTTTCGAGTGGTTTTGTACCATCAGCACCAGGAAGTGTGACACAGGTTCGAGAAGTGGCTGCTCGGTTAATGGCGCTTGCCAAGTCTGCTGGTATTGCTGTTTGGCTGGTGGGACATGTTACAAAAGAAGGCAATATTGCCGGACCCAAAACAATCGAGCATATGGTAGATACAGTATTGTATTTTGAAGGAGAGAGCGGGCAATCGTATCGACTCTTGCGCACGGTGAAAAATCGTTTTGGAAGTAGCCGGGAGCTGGGTGTTTTTGAAATGGACGGGGAAGGTTTAAGAGAAGTAACGAATCCGTCCTCTCTTTTTTTGAGTGACAGAAAATCACCTGTTTCTGGTACAGCAGTTGCCGCAACCTTGGAAGGTTCGCGTCCACTATTAGTTGAGCTTCAAGCTTTAGTTACTCCTTCTGGACTGGCTATGCCTCGTCGTACTTCTGTAGGCTTGGAAGCTTCTCGAGTATCGCTTTTGGCTGCAATTCTTGAAAAGCATATGAAGTTAAATTTAGCGGCTCAAGATTTATTTTTTAATGTCTCAGGAGGAATGAGGCTAGCGGATCCAGCATGCGATCTCGCTGCTGCTGCTGCTATTTGGTCCAGTTTTAAAGAGCAAGCTTTGCCACTGCATTGGATGTGGATGGGCGAGCTAGGCCTTACGGGTGAAGTGAGAAGGGTTTCTCAGCCGGATCTGAGAATAGAAGAAGCTCGGAGATTGGGATTCAAAACCATCATTCTACCTCAAAATACTCCTTCAGTCATTTTAGAACGGTTTTCAAATCTTGCACAATTGAAAATAAAATGTATTTCAAGAATTGACGAATTATCTGAGCTGTTGATTTGATTCTTGCAATTCACCTGCTAAAATCTAGGGATGGCAGATGAAAATGAAGAAGGTCGTAAAAGGCGAAGAATTAGAGAAGATGAAGTAGCTCTCGAAGAAGAACTTCAAAAATCTATAAAAGGGCAGGAAGATTATACTCGTATTGAGTATTCTATTGAAAAATTTGATGATTTAATTTTGAGGGCTTCACCTATGATTCAGCAGGTAAATAATTTATATAATATGTTTGCTTTGGGAGTTGAAAAAGCGATTCCTCAAGTGCGGCGTGAACAACTCGACCAGCTCATGGTAGCGATTCAAATGGCTCATAAACCTACTCAAGC
>CAIYTD010000067.1 GCA_903928955.1 Oligoflexia bacterium
GCCTTAAATTCAGCACTATGCCGCTTCGTAATTCCTGGTTCCATATCGTATCCTTCTAACACGATCTATGCGTTTTTGGTGTCCAGAGAATATCAGGGGTTAGAGAGCTATAGATGACAGGGCGAAAGAGTTCGCCTCAGAATTTGAGCAAATTATAGAGCATTCTATGGACTTTGAAAGTCAAGGGACAGATCCTCAGCAATACTGTTGGACGATGAGTATTTCGAAATTATTAAATCGAACCTGGCAACTACAAAAAGTTCGGCAACTGTAGTGAATATGCTTGGAAATATCTGCCTCAAGGCAAGAGCACACAGAGAACGTTCCCAACGTAATGCAAAACATCGCAACGATATTCTTCGAATGGCTCCTAGCCTAAAAGGAAACGAGAAACTTGCTTTAGGGAAAACCCCAAAAAATGACTTAGAACAAGCAATGGTGCATCTTCGATCAATGGATACGAAACAGTTTAAAAACATGATGGGAACTAATTTTCCTGGTGTGAGGCATAAAAACCTAATAGAATTGATTGAAAGGGTGTTCTTGAGTGTTTGATCTTTTGTCCCTGCGGTCCTTTAAGCGAGCGCAACCCCCCAGTTAAATCTGGATAGCAGTAAGCAGAGCCTGAACAATAAAGGGATTAGTTTTGGATTGGGAAGAAGAGCAAAGGGTAAGATCAATTTTTTGATCACCGAGGTGTGTCTTTATTTCAACAAGCAGTGTGAGTTTGTCGCTGAACTTTAAGTGTTCGCTGATGACAATGAGGTCGATATCTCCCCCAGATAAATGATCTTGAGTGCGAGATCCATAAAGAAAAACATGGGCACTGGGGTCGATATTCTGTACCGACTTCTTGATCCATTCCACTTCTTGCGGTGCTAATCTCATAAAATGCTACGGATCGACAAAACAAGGGGAGTGAGCTGAAACAGTTCTTGAAAGAGGCTTTGAAGATCTTCTTGTGCATATTCATGAGCTGCTACATTTCTCAATTCTCTTATTCTAGCCCATTGCCTTGCCGAGGAGATCCAGTTCATTTTCTCTGCTAAATTGAGGGTATCCATGAAAGTTCCTCGAAAAGCTGGATCCGTTTCGATAGCGAGAGTACGTAAGTACTTGGAAAGGAAGATGTCAGACGATCGTGCAAAACGAGAAGAGAAGCTTTCTAACGTCTCCAGTTCCTCTTCGCTCCACTTTGCTTTTTTTACTAATTCGTATTTTAGAATTTTCTGGTAGCTGTATTCAAGGTGGTTTAAGGCATTTAAAAGAGACTCTCGAGTAGAATTTTTTAAAGTTTTTGAAACCAAAGAATCCCCCGTGGGTAAATGGTGCACCCACCCCGGTTCGAACGGGGAACCCTCAGTTCCGAAGACTGATGCTCTATCCAGTTGAGCTATGGGTGCAAAATGAAATGAACTTCTAGAGGACGCATATCACTTTAAAGGAGGGATCTCAATAGGAACACAATCATAACAGCGTTTTGAATCAAATTGCTGAGGATGTTCAATTTGAATCGTTGTATGGTGGATTCCATATTCCTCTTGAAGGACACTCTGGGCACTATTGAGTACGGCGTTCATTTTTTCAGAAACGATGTGTACACTCAGGGCAAGCCTACCGCTTGAAAGAGTCCAGATGTGAAGATCATGTATTTCTAATACTCCTTCGATCTTGTTGAGATCTTCTCTGATTTCAGTAGGATTGAGGTGGTTGGGAGTCGATTCCATGAGCACTTCCACTGCTTCTTTCACAAGGCTCCAAGAACTTAATAACATGAGAACTGCAAATGCAATCGTCATCAGGGGGTCGATGAGTCGCCAGCCGGTGAGCCAAAGGACGATTCCAGCAATAATTGCACCTAGGCTTCCGAATGAGTCAGAGAGAAGGTGAAGATAAGCTGCTCGAACGTTGATATTATCGGTTTTTGCAGATTTAAGCATCCACATACTGGCTAGATTGGCTCCGAGGCCTATTGTAGCTACAATGAAAACAATGGGCCCATGTACCTGAGGGGGAGATGGAATGCGTTCTATTGCTTCATAAATGAGTACCCCTGAAATCATCCAAATGGAGAGGCCACTCAGGAGGGCGCCTAAAATCTCAGCACGGTGATAACCCCAGCTCATCATAGGGGTACTGGGACGACGAGCTACCCAGAGAGAGAAAAGGCTGAGAAGCATTGCTCCGACATCTGTTAGCATGTGGGCTGCATCTGAGATGAGCGCCAAGCTATTGGAGAACCAACCTCCAATGAATTCAATAGCCATAAAAATCAATGTTACAATAATTGCCCGAGTGATGGCGTTGGGAGCGTGTCCGTGCATTCCATGGTCATGAGAGTGTGAGTGCGCCATTTTAAATCCTCACAATTTGAGTCAGTGTTTGAACCGTTTCGAAGCAAGCAGCCGCAGCTTCTCTTCCCTTATTGTGAGCGTCATTTTGGCTCCTTGTAGTCGCTTGAGCTACCGTGTAAGTGGTGAGGATTCCAAATGTGATCGGTATCTGCGTGTTGAGCATACTTTGCATTAGCCCTAGGGTTGCACCTAAGCTGATGTATTCAAAATGTGCTGTATCTCCTTTAATCACGCAGCCTAAACAAATCACTCCCGAGTACTTGCCTGATTGCGCTAATTTTTGTGCAATTAAGGGAATCTCAAATGCTCCAGGTGCATTAAAAATATCAGATTCAGTGAGATCGACTCCTTGGGTTTTAAGATAGGACTTGGCTCCAAAGAGTAATCCGTCTGTAATCTCAAGATTAAATTGACTGACAACGATTGCAAATTTTAGCATGTTTATGGAGTATCTTTCATTGCAAGGAGGTGCCCTAATTTTTCCTTTTTAGTCGTTAAATAGGCTTGATTATGAATATTTGGAATCACTTCAATGGGAATTTGTTCAATGACAGTGAGGCCATAGCCTCCTAGTCCAATAATTTTTTTTGGATTATTAGTGAGGAGTCGAATTTGATGGACGCCTAAAAATCTGAGAATTTGAGCTCCTAGTCCATAGTGTCTGAGATCGGCTTGAAAGCCTAAGTGTCGATTTGCTTCGACTGTATCCATTCCTCCATCTTGAAGGGCGTAAGCTCGAATTTTATTTGCAAGTCCGATTCCGCGTCCTTCATGACGTCGCATATAAATTAAAATGCCACTTTCACTTTCTCCAATTTGCTTGAGCGATGCTTGGAGCTGTCCTCCACAGTCGCAGCGTAGTGACCCTAAAGCATCTCCTGTCAGACATTCTGAATGGACTCGAACCAGTACAGGATTTTTGATAGGGCCATGAACCAGGGCAAGATGTTCAGCTCCATCGAGTAAGCTTTGAAAGGCATGGAGTTCAAATGCATCCGGAGCAAATTGAGTGGGAAGCTGAGCGGTGGCTATTTTTTCAATGAGGCATTCTTTTTCCATCCGTCTAGAGATGACATCTTTAATGCTTACAATAGGGATATCATGCTTTTTAGAAAAGGCCTGGAGATCTTCGAGACGGGCCATTGTGCCGTCTTCTTTCATGATTTCACAAATGACGGCTGCTGGATTCAGTCCAGCCATTTTGACTAAATCGACTGATCCCTCTGTATGACCTGCGCGAACCAGAACGCCACCCGCTTGCGCTCTCAGAGGAAAAATATGTCCGGGAGAAATCAGATCGCTCGGCTTTGTTTCCGAATGGACTGCAGTTCGGATTGTATGTGCACGGTCATGGACCGAGATTCCAGTGGTTACGCCCTTTTTTGCCTCAATTGAAACGGTAAATGCCGTTTGTTTGGGGGATTGATTATGAGCCGTCATCATCGGTAGCCCTAATTCATCAATGCGTTTTCCCTCAAGAGAGAGACAAATCAAACCCCGAGCATGAGTAGCCATAAAGTTAATTGCTTCCGGAGTTACCTGTTCAGCGGCGAGTACAAGGTCTCCTTCATTTTCTCTTCCTTCGTCGTCAATTAAAATCACCATTTTACCGGCTTTTAATTGTTCGAGTGCTAGCTCTATTGTATGCATAGAAGCGCTCCAATCTATTTTTGTATAGCATAGTTATCTTTAAAAATAGAGCAGCAACCGGAGTCTATTGCTTTAGTTTATCGATTCCCCTCGAGCGCTTGCTCGAGTGAGCCTGTCATGAATGGCGTAGCCCAGTCCTTTCTGAGTTAGGCAGGGCTCGCAATAGAGAATGGCTGCTTCAGATGCATCTAACCACCTCATTTTTGCAAATAATTGCTGCGCAGCTTCTGAGAGATCGCCAGTTAAGCTCAGCGATGTAGCGATGACAGGCCGATGGAGTATTTTTTTGAGAAGATTCGCTTTGAGTTGAGGGTCACCTGATAGGGTGAGTAAGCCCATTTGAGTTTGGGGCGAAACAGTATCTAAGACTGAGTAGATTTCCGTCAGGTCACTGAGGTGGAGTTGAGAGACGTCTTTGGGTAGAATTCGGAAAGGTTTTGAAGGAGAATAATGGCTTTCTGTCATTCCAGGACCGAGAAGCGTTTGAGATTTTGTGGGTACTAAAAGGGGAAACCCTAAAGCAGCTTCGATTTTTTCTAGGGGCGTTCCCCCATGCCTGAGGAGTAGAATTTCTCCCGTTGGCTTGAGAGCAACGACGGTGGATTCCACTCCAATGAGCGAGGCTCCCCCTTCTAAAATCCAATCGATTCGATCGCCGAGTTCCTCAGCAACAGCGAGTGAGGTAGTCGGACTAATTCTTCCAAATCGATTTGCGCTAGGCGCTGCCAAAGGACATTTTGATGCTTGGAGTAAGGCTTGAGCTACGGGGTGACTCGGCATTCTGAGTGCAATTGTAGGAAGTCCACTCGTTGCTAGTTCAGGAACCTCAGGATGTTTAGGGAGGACCAGTGTGAGAGGGCCCGGCCAAAATTGCTTCATTAGCTTATGAGCCATTTGCTGGAGCTGGTTAGGAAGTTGTGTGCCGTCGATAAGTTTGAGGCGTTCTAATTCAGTAAGAGTCTTTGTGGCCGCACCTGTGTCTGCTAGATGAATAATCAGCGGATCAAATCGAGGACGTTCTTTTACTTCAAAAATGCGCGTTAATGCCAAAGTCGAACGACTATCTCCAGCCAATCCGTAAACCGTTTCTGTAGGCATGCCTACTACGCTTCCGTCTTGAATAGCCTGTGCAGCTTTCTGAATGTTTTCAGGAGTGAATGCTAAGATTTTTGCTCTCATGATTCTGGTATCCAATAAGAATTGGTAAAATCCTCTAGGAATTTCCACACTGCTTCCATTTTCATGCTCCGAGACCCTTTAATTAAAATGGTATCTCCGGTTTTTAACCCTTCTGTGAGGGTAGAAGCCATTTCTGAATGGGATTCAAAATGAGTGCAATTTCCTAAAAATCCAATTTTTTCTAGCTCATCTTGTAGTGCAAGCATTCGGGTGCCAAAAAGCAGAACGTTTTTAATTTTTAAATTGAGAATTTTTTCAGCTAAATTGCGATGGTACCGCTCCTCTGCACTTCCAAGCTCCAACATGTCTGCGAGACATGCCCAACTCGAACTCCCTTTGTTGGATTGGGCAGTTATTTGAGAGAGGAGCTCTAGTCCTGCGTCCATAGATGCGGGCTGTGCATTGTAATAGTCACAAATCACTGTGGTAGATCCGGAAAGTTTTCGGATCTCTGAACGACCTTCAGCTCCTTTGAAAAAAAGAATGCCTTTTTGAATTTCTTCTCCCGTTAATCCTAAGCCTGCAGCAATAGCAATTGCTGCTAAGAGATTGCTCGCATTGTGCTGACCCAGAAGTGGAAGCGCTAGTTTTGTTTCTTGAATCCCAAGTCCTTGAAAAATAAGATCTTTCCCATTTGGACTGAGATAGCCCGAGATCATATCCATATTGGAGGCGATTCCTTGAAGTGAGTACGGAATTTTTCTGCCTTCTCGAATAGTTAATACGTGGGGTCGAATCCACGGGTCATCCAAGTTCACAGCAATCATACCCCCAGTGCGTGCTACGAAGGAAAGAGCAATTCCTTCTTCTCGGGCTACAGTAGGAATATCTCGAAGCTTTTCCAGATGTTCAGGTCCAATAGTTGTCAAAACCGAAGCACCCGCAGAGATCAAAGACATATGTTGCTGCATCGTTCCTACATCGTCGATTCCTACTTCAATTACGGCGGCTTCATGTTCTTGTTTAAGATCGAGCAGAGTCATTGGAATTCCTATAAACCCATTTTGGCTGCCTTGTGTTTTATGAACTGCACTCCATTTTCCTTGAAGAATTGCGCTGAGAAACTCTTTTGTCGTTGTTTTTCCGGCACTTCCAGCAATAGCTATCATTGGAATAGAAAATTCTTTACGCCAAGCACCTGCAATTTTGCGATAAGCAGAAAGGGGGTCTTCTACCTGAAAGATGCAGACATCTTTATGGGTTCCGATGGCAGTTCCTCTTTTGCAAAGAATTCCACGTGCTTTTTTAAATATTGCTTGTTCTATGAATTCAATACCATCGTATTTTTCTCCTTTGAGTGCAACAAAAAGGCTCCCTGGTATAACTAGCCTGGAATCAGTAGTGACATGAGTGAAGGGGAGATGCGGTCGCGAAAGGATTTGCACTTTCAGGTGAAGGGTTCGAACGATAAAATCAGGGCTTAATAGGGGCTTAAAATTCACAGTTTCCATTAAGTAAATACCGGGGATAAACCCGGACTCCTTTTAGAACCGTACGTGCGCGATTTACGCATACGGCTCCTCATTTTGCGTTTCAACTCAGGAACAATTCCAGAGGTGATATCTATAAGTGCGGCTTCCGAGGGTTTGGGTAGAGGCTTATACATGAGGCGTTTTGCAAAGCCGCCCCATGGGTATGATCTCTTCTGCGACCTGCGGTTGAGCCACTTAAAGAGCGTACCCATGATAGCATAATAGAAATAGCTTAACTTTGAGCGGTTGAAGATCAAGCCGTAGTAGCTGTATGAGCTATTCCAGGATTTCTTTCCCCAATAAAAGTGGAAACCCAGAAATTGAATTTCCGCCTCAGGGGAATGAGAGTTAAAATTCAGAATACCCGATTTATCATCGTTCATTTTGAGCTTAAAACTTTCAAAATGGACAGCTAGATTGAGTTTAAATTCTTCCGCCGTGCTTCTATCTGTAAAGACAAACACTGCGTCTAGGTAGATATTTGCGAGGATCGGGCTGATTGGGGCTCCCTGTGGGGTACCCCGTTCGTTTTGCCTGATCTCGCCATCTTCGGTGAGTATCGAGTTCCTGAGCATTCTTCGGATGAGCCTTAGGAAGTGGGAGTCCTCAATTCTAGCCGATAGGATCTCTAGCAATTTCTCGTGGTCCATGGAGTTGAAGAATTTCTCCAAATCCATTTCTACCACCACGCAGTGCTCAATTCGTTCTTGTATGACATTGTAAAATCTAGCAATGGCTTGGTGAGTATTGCGCTTGGGTCTAAACCGAAAGCTGTGGCGGTGGAACGAGTCATCGTAGATTGCTTCTAGTATCTTGGCCCCCAGTTGTTGGTCGATTTTGTCTTCCAGGCAACGGTTAGCTAAAGGTCTTGTAGCGCCATTGGCTTTTGGGATCAGAACTTCTCGTGAGGGCTGGGCTCTCCATCCTCTACGCGAGATCCGATTTGCCAGTAGCTTCAAGTTTGTCTCAAGATTCTTAGGATAATGATTTTTGGTGATTTGGTCGATTCCGACAGCTTTTGATCCGTCTAAGCTCAGGAATGCCTGCCGCAGGTTCTCGATCGTGAATTGTTGCACGAGTGCTTTGAATTTTTGATCGGGATTGCTACGCGCAGTTGAGTTTATCCGATCTAATCTAGCGTATCCTTTAAATAACCCATATGAACAGGGCTCAGGAGTAAGATTAAATCGGGTCGCTCGATGTGATTCCCTTTGCTCGATGGACATTACTCCACTTCCTCGCTACTACGGAACCATCTGACTTCTCCTCTGGATATGGCAAGCCACTTGGGCATAACGCCTTGCGGATTGCTGGATTTCCTCCATGAGATCATCCAGGGAGATCTCCCAAGTTCCTGAAACAGCCTTCGATACATGCCATAGCCGACAGGAAACCTCATCGGTGTTGCCTTCGCTGCAGATGCCATTATAGCATCCGACACTATATACACGCTCGGCCACTCCGGAACAATTTGTTTAACGGGGCTCGATACCTTCACGCCACTTAAGGCATTACGGCTTGCATCGTTTCGCACTCGGCTTCGCCCGGACCCTCGCGGGGACGGACGCCAGCTATGATACCCAGACCTAATCGTGTTTTCCGGGATAGGACTGTTTAGCATCAGGGATTCGCCATCGCGAATTCCTGATGCCCATTCACCTACTAGTTGTTTCAAGCTTTGCTTGGCGCACATTTTAAATAAAGTATCATGAACTTATAAAGGACTTCAATTTTAGAATCTATTCTCCGATGAGCCCTATGAGGATTAATCAAGTTGAAATCATCCCTTTCGAAGTTTGGACTTTTTTTAGGCTTAAGCTTAGGAATTGTTTCACTTATTACAGCAACTTGTGGAAGTTTTCTTTTTTGGCGAGTTATGGATGGCGAAAATCGAGCCTATATTCAGCAGGCTATCGGGGATACAAGCGCTATTCTCGCTACACACTTTAAGACAGATTTAGAGCACTATTTGAGTCGGTTTACGGAAATGGGAATGCGGCAATTACTGCCTATTGCCAATAATTATAGCCAAGGAGCTCCAAAATTAAAAATATGGACCACAGATACTGACGCTGAAGTGCTCGATGTTTCTCTTTGGAGGCATACGCGTTCTATGCCCACACGGGCTGTCGTTGCTGTGAATACAAAGTTTAGCGGTTTTTCAAATGGCCTCATTCAGCTTATTGATCAGTTTGAAGGAGTTGAAAAGACTTTCATTGAACCCGGTTTTCAAGGTCACACGAGTGTTACTTTATCTTCCTTTCATTTCGGCCCCATTCCTTTTGCTTTGATTGTGGCCCCATTGTCTCAGGGATCTTTAGATTATGTCATGGTGACTCATATTCGTTTAGATCGGTTTCAAAAAGCATTTAGCGGAGCTGCAATGGTAGTTCCACTTTTGATAGATGAATATGGAAATATTTTAGCCCATCCTGATTCGAAGTGGATTGGTAAACAATTAGCTCTCAATGACACTCCTTTGCTTCAATCTATTTTTTCTTCTCATTTGCTTAGTGGGCAGATGACCTATCATGACAAAAAGAATGAAGTTTATTTTGGAGGTTATACTCGAGTGGGACTGGGGCAGCTGACAGTGGTTGCGAGCCTTTCTAATTTAGAAGCTACGACTGCATTGAGGCTCATGAAAAAGCAATCCATTCTTTTTACATGTCTTTGTTTTGTTTTTTTTATAAGCATCGGCTATTTTATTTCTACTTTTTCTCGATTCCATTTCTTGAAAAAACTTAATTTCTATCAAGCTATAAGACAAGAGAATAGCTTGGATGGGGAGCTTCCTAAGAGAATTTCAATTACTGTTTTTTATGGTTCTTTAGTAAATATGAGTGAGATGTGCACTTCAGGAGATCCAGTTGACGTAGCAGAAGCGATGAATCTTTTTTTTTCAGTGGTGGCATCTACAGTGAAAGAATATGGTGGAATTTTTAGAAGGGACTCAAACCTGAGTTTTATGGCCTTTTGGGGAGCAGCTCAAATAGATGGTACAGAAGTTGGGCGAGCTGTACGTTGTGCATTGGACCTTCGAAAGAATCTGTTTCATCTCAACGAGTCTAGAAAACTAGATGGATTGAAATCTCTCTTATATGGGATGGGTATTCACGCTGGGCCAGGAATTCTTGCTCGGTTGGGTGCTCCTTCTCAAGAAGATTACACAGTATTGGGTGAAGGATTCGTTGGCGCAAAAGCATTAAGTCAATTAACGGTAGCTAGCCAGAGTGATCTTTTTATTTCTAAGGAAGTTTGGGAGCAAACGGATGGTCAATTTCAAGGAGAATGGAAAGGTGAAGTAAAACTCACTAAGAATATCGGATTGACCGGATACTATACCATTTCAAGTTATAAAAATGAGCGAGGCGAATGGGTCACATTTCAGACACCGGAGAATTTTTTAGCTGTCGATAGTGGTGAATTAACTTTGTCTCATGTTATTGCGAAGGAAAATAAAATAAGTCGTTGGCTTGTGAATAATGGGTCACAAATAGAGGGTCCTTTTAATGCTCAAGAGATTGCTTCTCGTCTTTTTGCTCAGGAATTTGATTTTGACTGTGAATGTTGGGAAGAAGGTATAGGGAGTTCTGCTCAAATAAAAACTGCAGGGATTTTTTCAGGATCTCAGGATGATTTAGCTGATTTATGGCTTTTTGATGGAGAGATGGTACACGGGCCAATGAAGCTAGCTTTTCTTCAAGCAGCAGTCAATCATGGAGCAGTGGAATCTTCTGTGTATATTTGTAGCAAAAGTACGATCAACGGATGGAAGAAACTATCGGAATTTGAAGAGATGTCTCGAATTCCTAAATCGATGGGCCAGCAAGCCCCTGGCTCTCAGGAAGATCCACAGAAAAAGGCTGCTTAAGTTCAGCAAGTTTCACTAGATTAGGATAAAAAATCTGGTTCATCAGAATTTTTTCAGAAATCCGGCCAAAAAATCGAGATCGCCAATGGCGAGTATGAGCAATGGCTTTGCCTTGAATAAGGCTTCCTTTGGAATTGGGTTTTATTTCTACAATCCAATCGAGATGATCAAAAAGCCGAACTAATCTCCCAGAAGAGTCATCTAATAAAGTCAAGTGAAGCTTCTGATGGGGTATGTATGCGGTTACTTTTACAGTCAGTTCAAAACGTTTTTTTTTGCCTTTTTTGGGATCCATTTTAAGTTTTAAAATCGATCCTTGTGAAATGATTTTTGAGTCTGATTCTATTAATTCAACATTTGATAAAGAAAAAAACCATCCGGGCCACCGTGTGATAGATGAAATATTTCTTTCTAGACGGTCGATTTCTAAGTGAGAAGAAACTTGCCGGGAAAAGCTTAGATTCAAGTCTGGACTACGGCTTAAGCCGAATAAAAGGAGGGAGAAAGATCCCAGAATGAGTACAAGAAGTCCACCTTGAGTGTGGTATTTGTGTTTTTGCGCTTGCATAGCAAAATATCTAGCATAGGTTTTCATAATCAGGCTAATAAATGCGTTATGGTTCCACTTTCCAGTATTACCCCAGAAGTGATTCACCTCGCAAGCCAGTGGCTTGTTCTTTCTAAGCCGTCTGGTTGGCTAACTATTCCTGGCAGAGTGAAAATATCTGATCAGGAAATAGAAACTCCTGTTTTATCTCAGTGGGCTGAATTGAATTATGGGCCTATCTGGGTTGTCCATCGCTTAGATCGTGAGACGAGTGGAGTTATTTTATTTGCTCGCTCTGCCTCTGCCCATCGAGATGCAAGTCTTTGGTTTCAAGAAAGAAAAGTTCGGAAATATTATTATTGTCTTGCTCAAGGTGCACCTTTAGCCCCTGTTTTTAAGCTGAATCATGCAATTAAAGGTGCTCCTTGTATGACTCAAATTGAGGTAAAAAAGATCTTTTCAGAAGGATTTTTTGCTCGAATTCATCCTTACACTGGGCGACGTCACCAAATTCGAATTCATCTTTCTTCGAGCGGTTATCCTATTTTAGGGGATGTTCAATATGGAGGGGCAAAAGAAATTCTTCGAGACGGAAAGCAGGTAGTGTTTGCAAGGGTAGCTCTGCATTCTTTTCGATTAGATCTTCCCACTGGAGAAAAATTTGAAGCATCCATTCCTGGAGATTTTGTAAAATGGCTGTCGCAACTGAACGTCGAGTTGAGTTCATGAAAAAAATTTTAGAGCAGGCCTGGGTCAGTCGGGAAACGCAAGGGTGCTTTAAAAAATCCTCCGTAGTCAGAATATTTCATGGTCCGGGAGAGGGGCGTGGAGTACTTCAGTTTTTTGCTTTAGATCGATTCAATAATCATTATTGGGTTACTGAATGGCAATCTTCGCAGCCTTCTGGATCTAAAAATGCTCAAAATCAAATTGTTGAGTTTCTCAGGAGTAAAGGGGCAGAATCAGTAGTAGGATTGACCCGACCTGAAACCGGAATTGCCTATCAATCCTATGTTCTTTGGGGGAAAATTCCTTCTGGACGATTTGAGGTCCAGGAAAATCACCTTTTACGATTTTGGATTCAATTTGAAAATGTCCGGCATCCTGGTCTCTTTTTAGATCATCAGCCTTTGAGACGATGGCTGTTGGAAAACAGCAAAGCCAGTCGGGTCCTCAATTGCTTTGCTTATACTGGGAGCCTTTCTGTCGCAGCTGCAATGGGGGGGGCAAAGCAAGTCACAACGTTGGATTTATCTCAGGCCACCATTCAATGGGCTAGCGAAAATTTTACTCTGAATGGGATTGCATCTTCTCAGCATCGATTGATTGCCGGAGATGTTTTTGAATGGTTGCCGCGTTTGAAGAGGGAGGGACAAGCTTATGATTGCATTATTCTGGATCCTCCCTCTTTTTCACAAGGCAAAAAAGCGCGATTTTCTACTTCTAAAGATCTGGAGAAGCTTCATTTTTTAGCGATGGAGTTATTGGCTGAGAATGGTATTTTAATTACTTCGATTAATTCAGCAAATGTAAGCTTGAAAAAATATGAAGCGGAGGTCTTTGCTGCAGCAGAGAAAAAGAAGCTGCAATTTTCGATTTTGAAGCAAATAGACTTACCTGAAACATTTCCTACAGCATTGAATGATCCTTCTAGTCGGTATTTAAAGGGTTGGATTCTGAAACGATTATCTCTGCTGTAAAATTTTGTGCAACAATTTTTAGGTCAGCCTCAATTGATCCGGCAGAATAAAATTGAAAACAGAAGTAAGATTTGGGGTCTTCATCTGGGTGTTGTTTTGTTGCTTCTTTTAGAAATGGATCGTTGCACCCGAGTTCGGTGGAAAGAATATCGCTACCCAGGATTCCTAGATCTTTGAGAGCGAGCACTCCATCCCATCGTATGAGGACCTGGCGCTCTTGCCAATCGAGGAAGTGGAGGGTAAGAACCCCAGATTCTAATTGATAAGAGCTGATTTGACCGTCTGCAAAACTCATTAATTTAAAATCACGGATGATTCGATTCATTTTCACTTTCTTGTCTTCCGGGATAGGATTCTCCAGCTAAGAATCCCGTTCCTTGGCCTATTTGATAGCGAACGGGTTTACACTTTTTTAGTGCTTTTCTTCGGATTGCTTCAGTCCAGCTCATTTGAGAGGGTTTTATTTCAACATGGTAATGCTCACCATGGTGTCTAGGATTAAAATGGGGATCCTCTGATGTCAAGTCTTCGGGGTGGCTTTCAAATCTTATTTTTGTATTGGAATTCGGCTCCCAAATAAAGCGTTTTGTTCCATGTTGAGTCATCGAAGTGATCGGTTCTATTCCTATTTGACGGGTAAAATCATGGGGATTATTTGGGAATAAGTTTTGAATGCAAGATTGAGCTTGCGATTCAATCCTTAAAATCAATTTTTTAGCAATTTTTGCACTCGAGAGTGCTCCACATGTGATGCCTGTGAAGGAAATAAGTGGAGAATGCGCCCAGGGGATCTGGTATCCTTCAACCTTTTGAGAGAAGAGTTCATAATAACTCCAGGCAATGAGGCTGACTGTAAGTGCGATTCTTCCTAGTTTATTCTGCAAAAGGGGATAGGAACTTCTGATTGGCAAACCCAAATCACTCCAGCATGCGTTTGCTCCTATATGGAAAAGGAGAGTCACTATCCCTATTTGAATCGAGAATGATTTTAATTTTTTTCTCATTGTTTCCTCCACCACTCGGGTGGAGTTCTATTATCTGAGTTTATAGCTGAGGCCAATGCATTTGTATTGTTTAACGCGTCATGTTAAATGTGTGGCCATGTTGATACGCGTACAAGTTATTCTGGTTCATCTTTTTATTTTATTCCCTCTTTTTTTGGGGAAAGTTTATGGCTTTTCTGATGCTATTTTGCTTGAAAAAGGAGAAAAAAAGGTCCTCCTTTTTGGAGATCTGCATGGCTCGCAGTTAGACGAGAGAAATGGAATGGATGTAAAAGCATTTTTCGAGAAATTCGATTCCATGGTGGGTAGTTCTCCTTTCTCGAAGTTTTATTTTAGAGAGTCTATCACTTATTATGAGTATGAAGAATTGATAGGCGAAGGTTCTACTGCGGCGCTTACTCCATTATGGATGCGTCGGTTGAGCAAAAAATATTTAAATCATTCGAGTCGCTTCCGTTTTATTCCGTTTGAACCTCGATCCGATATTCATCAATACAGTGCTTCATTTGAAGGTGTTATGTTAAATGTGGTTACCTTTTTAAAGGGTGATCTGGATATGTCCTGGGCTGAATTTAAAAAATTAGTCAGTGGTCATTTCTATAAAATATCTCCTTATCTTTCGATGGATGGATATTTGCAGGTGATAGGAAAAAATAGATCTCAGTATCCGTCTGAGTCTCTCGGATTCAGTCTAGAAGAGGTTTCTTATCTCAAAACATTGGAGCAAGAATTAAAAGATTCTTATTCTGAATGTGTGCGGGAATTCTCCTCTACAAAAAAGGAACACTTTTTAGACACTCTATTTCGCTATTTAGAGCAGGGACAACAGAAACCTAATTATAAAACAATAGCAGAACAGCATAAAAAACTTTACCACCTTTTAGCAGTCAATCTGGATTTTAAAGTATTTGATTATGTGGCTCTCTATCAAATCTTAAAAAACTTAAATCAAGATCAGAGCCGCGCACTGATATTAGTGTCTGGACATGCACACACTCAAAATTTGAAAAAGCACTTTATTAATCTTGGATTTACAATTAAGGAAAGTTCTGAAGCTCAGGTTTTAAAGTTTAAAGGTCCACACGGTCTTGATGGAGAACAGTATAGCATTGAAAGGTTTGATGTTGCTCGTTATTTAGATCAAGTACACTATTCAGAAACGATTGCAAAACGAGCAGAAGCGCTGGAAGGCTTGATCCAGGCACTTCAGGTTTTGAAGGTCCAAGATCCAGAGTTGTTTGAGCGGATTCAAAAGTTTTGAATCATGTCTGGTGGTAATGGGTCTTCAAAGGTGAGGATGTCTCCTGTCATCGGGTGAGGAAATACCAGTCGGAAAGAGTGAAGGGCTACGCGCGGAAACTCTGAGCGATGAGCTCCATATTTATGGTCGCCTAAGAGGGGGTGACCTTCGTAGGACGATTGAACCCTAATTTGATGGGATCTCCCTGTTTCTAGTCTAAATTCAGTCAAAGTAACAGGAGCTTGTCTCCAGAGTCCAAGACGGATGGGTGCTGCTGTTAGTACCGACGGCTTACCTCCGTGAGTGACTACGCTTACTTGATTGATTCTGGTGTTTTTTTCCAGTTGATGTTTCCAAGTCGCTTTTTTTAAAAGGGTACCTTCTATCCAAGCGAGATAAGTGCGTTGAATTTGATCGATCTGTAATGCATGCGTTAATCTTTGAGCGGATTTAGTTCTTTTGGCAACGATCATGATTCCTGAAGTATTTCGATCTAAACGATGAATCAGTCCAACATAATTACGATTCCAGTAAACTCGGAGCAAATCTACGAGATTTTGTTCTCCTCGATGCTCTCCTTGACTCAGAAGTCCTGCAGGCTTTGATAAGACAATGAGATGTGGATCTTCAAAAATAGTCTTAAAAATCATGAGATCTCAGTAGAGACAATTTGCTCGACTTTCATCATTCGTTCCTAATGTTCTTTTTTGTTGTCCATTTCCATTTTGATCAAAACTAAAGGATGGAAACATGCTTGCTGCATAATAATTGGGATCTAACTGGGGATCATTGCAATTGGGTGTACCAGTTTTACTGGTAAATTCGCAACTGTGATTTAATCCATGCAGGTGTCCAAATTCATGAAGAAGAATTGTTTGTAAGTCGGGAACTCTTTTGCCATTTGAAAAAAATGCTTGATAGTTCAACTCTATTACAGACATATAAATACTATTTAAGGGTGAAGTTTGGCTAAAACAGTTCGTTGTGAGTGCAATTGCACTTTTCGGATAGCTGGTAGGCCATTTTTCTAATTTATAGATGACTATAGTTCCATTATATTGACTTCCTATTAAAATGGGATTGGCGCAGAGAGTTCCCGCTTGGCTGGGGTTTATTGCGGGTGAGGTGGTTGGATTTGCTGTTGTTCCATAGCTGAGAGTAGCTATTTTTTTGGAAGTTGTGAAAAATTGATTCCAAGTGTCAGCAGCAGATGTAATTGCAGTGGTTTCAGTACTGTTAAACTGTCCAGCCGAAAAAGATACAGGGATGGGCGTGACTGCCCATTTTCCTGAGACAGTGGTTGATTGATCTGGGGGTAAAGCACAAGTAGTTACGACTGCTTGTGCTGCAGGAGGATGATAAATACCGCATCCACTCATCAAGAGTAAGATTGCCAGACGGGGCAGGGATATTGTAGGTTCGGGCAAGGTTCTTTTTATCATATTTATTATAATAGTTGTCTTTATTAATATAGTATTATTTTTATTGGATTGCAAATGAGGGTGGGTAGAATATGACAGTGGACAAACAGCAGCTGAAAACAGTCCTGATTACAGGGGGTGGTAGTGGAATCGGCTTAGAAACTGCCAAAATTCTATTGGAGTCCAAACACTATCGGCTTGTTCTTTTGGGGAAAAATCGCCTCAAATTGGAGGCTGCAGCTCTCGCTTTAGGAGGGGTGTCTGAAACAGTCAGTATTTTTACTTGTGACTTGCGTGATTCGAGTCAAATAAGAAAAGTAGTTGAAAAAATAATAGGTACCTATAAAGGAATCTATGGTTTAGTCAATAATGCTGGCATTTATCCATTAGGGGGATTAGCAGAAACCACGGAAGCGATTTGGGACGAGGCTATGTCGGTGAATTTAAAAGGACCTTACCTATTGATTCAGGCAGTCGCTGAAGCTATGAGTAAAAATACTGAGGGTGGTAGAATTGTGAATATTTCTTCTACTGCTGGAATTCTTCCTAATCATTTTGCTTTTGCTTATTCTGTATCTAAAGCGGCACTCATTCATTTGTCGAAAACTTTAGCAAAAGAGCTTGGGAAAAATAACATTACTATTAATTGTATTTGTCCCGGCATTGTTCGAAGTCCTCTTCATGAGACGTATCATTCGAGTCGTTCGGAGTTAGAGGAATTTTATCTTAAACGAGGAGGCAGTTTCCCGTTAGGAAGAGTAGGAGAGCCTCGTGATGTAGCAGGTGCAGTACGGTTTTTTCTGAGCGAAGAGGCCACATGGGTAACGGGCGATGTTTTTGTAGTAGATGGGGGTCGGCTTCTCCTCTAGTTTGATTGGAACTTACGTTCATTTGAAATGGATCCATCTCGATCCGTTCTTTTGATTGGGATTTTCAGCATTTGAAACTGTTTTAAAACAGAAGGAGACGGAAGGCCGTATCTATTTCCCGC
>CAIYTD010000068.1 GCA_903928955.1 Oligoflexia bacterium
GATGAAACTCCATTCGGAGTCATATCGGCACAAAATCCTATAAGGATTAGGAGGGCTTCCAGTCCTCCTAATAACCTCCCGGAAAGGATGGCTTATATCCCAAGCGGCCCAAGGGCCGGGGTCTTACGCCATGGCGATAAAAATGGCCATGGAACAAAACATTGAGCCAAAAAAACAAATCATTCATCTCATACTGAGCTCACCGATATTTTTTGGGAGTGAACTTTCAATCATGAAAGGCGTAATGACTGCGTTTCCTAACAGCGGTTCTCATATTGGAAATGCTGTGCGAGATGCCATTGACTATATATATGGCCGCGCTGATGAAGAGAGAAAACAGAAAATCATCCTGCATTGGGAATCTCAACTGGACAATAAGAATCTAAAAATAAGGAATCTTGCTAAGGAGCTGCTTGATCGCTACAGACCAAAAGAAGTTCGAGAAATGCATCCCTACTCTCACCAGGAAATTCAAACCTGGACGCTATCGAATCCAAAACTCTATAATCCAAACAATTTTAAATTCTTAATTCATGGAGTACTGACTACTGAGTTGCGTCCGGACGATTCGACACTTGGAACTTTTCTTGGAAAGAACGTGTATCAAGATCGAGATGCTTTTTTGCAGAGAAAAAGAATCTGTACTTCATTAATTGGCATAGATTCGGAAAAAAAAATAAGTGAAGTGAGAACATTTGCCCCCACTGGAGTAATTTTATCTGTGCCTCGAGAAAATATTACTCATGCCAGTAATAAAAATTTTGCAAGTAATGGAAAATTTGTTAGTAGAAAAAATGAGCTCCTCACTCCTGAAGAGATCTTAAAAAATGTATCAGGAAAATACACTGAGATCGTGATCGAAGGAACAAATAGAGTGAGTCAAACAAAGACTGACATCATTGGAATTTTTATAAAAGAAGGCACTACGGAAAATTTATGTGCTGAAGCGAAAAAGTTTGCAAGCGATAATAATCTGCCGATTATCATGATACCCGGAAAATGGACAAACACTTTTTAGAAAGATTTTTCGACTGAAACTAGGTCAATATAGCTTTCCCCAGGTTTCTATAGCGAGTCCACCACTACCACTCAGGATCCTCTCGATACTTCTGGGGTGGATCAATCTTGGCTTTTTTCGAAAAGAGGTCTTTCCCCTTCTCGACAAACCAGAAGGGATTCAGCGCGGCTGGCAAAGGCCCCAAACCATGGATGAGTCCCAGATCCCATTCCAATTTTGATTTGTAAAAAGAACGGTAAAAAAATAAGTTGTTTCCGATGACAAATTTCTGAGATTGGATCAGACCCTGGTCCCCGTTCTGCGTGATGTAAAAACGGAACGAACAATTCAGGAGGAAGGGTTTTCGAAGTTTATTCATCGTTTCTGGAACGCCATCAGCGAGTGCCCTTCGGAGAGTTTTGATGATATGAACCTTGAGATAGCTATCCGAAGATTGAAACTCGGAGTCGGAGCGCAGGTACTCTCCAGTTTTATCAAAATAGAGCTGAGCAGCGACTGTGCCTTGAGCATTTTCGTCGATCAGCTCCGAGGGATAAGTAAGATTATTTTCAACGATTTAATAAATATATTTGTAGAGAGAGAAATGGTTGTCAGTCCCAGATTCGTAACCATCACCCGCGCGGAAACCGCTCCCACTCAAAAGGTCGCCTTCTTTTGATCCTACTACTTGGAAATCCTTCTTCTCGCTTCTCTTCTTTCCTTTTTCCAAGCCTCTCATGGGAATGCCAAGGTCTTTAATTGAAAAATGCTTTTGGGATGCGGTGTGAGTATGGTGAGCTGGTATTTTACTTTTTTTCTTAGAAGCGAAAGCGCGCAGTTCGCTTTCTACAAATTCAACCGATATCGGAGAATGGCGCTTCTCTGTGAAACGAGGAAACCGAACCAGAAGGATACCGGTCACTACAACAAGAAAGTGCACAGTAGCAGAAAGAAAGAATGGCTGCCAAGGTTGATACGCTTGGGACGCTCTCGTCACGACTCTGCTTTTGATTCTAGTTCTGAAGTACAATCTCGTTCTCGTGAAAAATACACCAATGGTACCTATACTACACTTGATATTTAATTTAATCTTTTTACTCCTAAACATATCATTGTAAGGTTTAAACGTAAGCACGGATATTCTCAAGTAATACCAACCGAGGGCTCCTAAAGAACCTAGATCTTCTAAGACACAGAAGGATTCTTATTTATTCTATGAGACAATAAAAATGGAGATAGACGTATGCTGAGAAATAAAACCATTTCTTTATTGAGCTTATTCTCTTTGTCTTCTGCACTATCGTCTTGTGGACAGCTCATCATCCACTTGACTGCTGCAATTGATTTCACAGGGATTCCTATAAATACTCTTCTCACTCAAAACAGCAGCAGTACTCCAACCAGCATGAACTTTCTTCTTTTATCCACCAACACAGGCCCCATCGGAACGATTCTTACTTTGACTGGAGCCGATTTTTCAAATGCTCAAACCTTCAATGTGGGAAATACTACTGGAGTCATTCTTTCTTATTCTTCCACTTCACTTATTGGACTAGTGATGCCCGGAAGTACTTCTGGATTAGTCACTGTCATGAACGCAGACGCAAATACTATTTCTTCTTCTCAGTCATTTATAGTTACTGGAACTGGAGTTCCACTTTATCAGCAAGGCACAAAGCTGCTAGCCAACAACGCTTCTAGCCCAGCACAACAAGGTTTTACTGTCAGCATTAGTGCAGATGGAAATACTGCCCTCGTTGGGGGACCTTATACCAGCAACTATGTGGGCGCAACTTGGGTATTCACCAAAACAGGCTCTTCGTGGACTCAGCAAACAACGCTGATTGCTAATGACTCTTCTGGATCTCCATCCCAAGGCTCCTCCGTCAGCATCAGTGCAGATGGAAATACTGCGCTCATCGGGGGATGGTCAGATAACAGCCGTAAAGGCGCTACTTGGGTGTTTACGAGGTCCGGTTCTACTTGGACTCAGCAAGGCCCAAAACTTCTTGCCAATGACTCTTCTGGGGCTTCAAACCAAGGCTCCTCCGTCAGCATCAGTGCAGATGGAAATACTGCTCTCGTTGGGGGATGGTTGGATAACAGTTATACAGGGGCAACTTGGGTATTTACCCGATCCGGCTCCACTTGGACTCAACAAGGTTCAAAACTTGTCGGAAATGACTTTTATGGACCTGCAATGCAAGGCTCCTCAGTCAGTATCAGTGCAGATGGAAATACCGCTCTAACTGGGGGATATTACGATGGCTACGGCACAGGGGCAACTTGGGTATTTACCCGATCCGGCTCTACTTGGACTCAACAAGGTTCAAAACTTGTCGGAAATGACGCAATTGATGCTGCACAGCAAGGCCGTTTTGTGAGCCTGAGCGGAGATGGAAATACTGCTCTCATCGGGGGATCCACGGATAACTCCGGTGTAGGCGCTACTTGGGTATTCACCCGATCCGGCTCTACTTGGACTCAACAAGGTTCAAAAATTCTAGCTAATGACTCTTCTGGATATCCATCCCAAGGCTCTTCGGTCAGTATCAGTGCGGATGGAAATACTGCGCTCATTGGGGGATCCGCCGATAATTCCGGTATAGGCGCTACTTGGGTGTTTACCCGATCCGGCTCTACCTGGACCCAACAAGGTTCAAAAATTCTAGCCAATGACTCCTCTGGACTTGCCAGCCAAGGATTTTCTGCAAGCATCAGTGCAGATGGAAATACTGCTCTCATCGGGGGATTTGGAGATGACAACGGGGTAGGCGCTACTTGGGTGTTTACCCGATCCGGCTCCACTTGGACTCAACAAGGTTCAAAGATTCTATCGAATGATGCTTCTGGACTGGAATTACAAGGTGTTTCTTGCAGTATCAGTGCAAATGGAAATACTGCACTGATTGGAGGATCTGGCGATGAGCGTGGTACAGGCGCTACTTGGGTGTTTACCCGATCCGGCTCCACTTGGACTCAGCAAACAAAATTAGTTGCCAATGACTCTTCTGGGCATGCAAACCAAGGCTCCTCCGTCAGTATTAGTGCGGATGGAAATACCGCTCTCATCGGGGGAATATATAATAACAACAGTGTAGGCGCTACTTGGGTGTTTACCAAAGCAGGCTCGACTTGGACTCAGCAAGCAAAATTAATTGCCAATGACTCTTCTGGAGCTTCAAACCAAGGCTCCTCGGTCAGTATCAGTGCGGATGGAAATACTGCGCTCATTGGGGGATGGTCAGATAACAGCAATAAAGGTGCTACTTGGGTGTTTACGAGGTCCGGCTCTACTTGGACTCAGCAAGGCCCAAAACTTCTTGCCAATGACTCTTCTGGGGCTTCAAACCAAGGCTCCTCCGTCAGTATCAGTGCAGATGGATATACTGCTCTCATCGGGGGACGCTTTGATAACAGTTACACAGGTGCAACTTGGGTATTTACTAGATCCGGCTCTACTTGGACTCAACAAGGTCCAAAACTTGTCGGAAATAACCCAACTGGAGACGCATTCCAAGGTTCCTCGGTCAGTATCAGTGCGGATGGAAATACTGCTATCATTGGAGGACCTGGCGATAACTACGGTCTAGGCGTTACTTGGGTGTTTACCCGATCCGGCTCCACTTGGACTCAACAAGCAAAACTTCTAGCCAATAACTCTTCTGGAGGTTCCTACCAGGGCGATTCTGTCAGCATCAGTGCGGATGGAAATACTGCTCTCATCGGGGGAATGTACGATAACCAAAGTGTAGGCGCTACTTGGGTGTTCACCCGATCCGGCTCCACTTGGACTCAAAAAGGTTCAAAACTTCTCGCCAACGATGCTTCTGGGCAACCACGACAAGGAAACTCTGTCAGCATCAGCGCAGATGGATATACTGCTCTCGTTGGCGGATTTTATGATAGCTCCGGGTTAGGTGCAACTTGGGTGTTTACTCCTTAACTGCTCTAAGGAACCCAGGACTTCTGAGACAGAGAATGATTCTTATTCATTCTATGGGACAATGAAAGTGGAGATAGAAGTATTCTGAGAAGTAAAATCATTTCGTTACTGACCTTATTTTACCTGTCTTCTGATTTCTTCTATCGTCTTGTGGAAAGCTCATCGTCCACTTGACTGCTGCAATTGATCTCACAGGTATCCCTAAAGATGTCCTGGAAATTCAAAAAATACTTAAAAATATCCATTTTTTAAAAACTCCTTAACTCTAAATTATCTGCTCAACGTTTAATTAACCTATTCAACCAGCGTATCATTCAGTCTCAAACTACCAATCCCATTCAAGAAATGCCGAGAAGGTTTGAACGGAATATTCCTGCACCAGATGCCTACCTAGGAACGTTTGATCCCTTACCTCCTGTTCCTGCTCCTGCTCCACCTGCTGTAGGTCGAGTGGCTGCCTCCCGTTATCACAATCAGGTGCCGACTCCTGTCTCAATGATTCCTGGCCTGCCCTATATCGAGCCCCCTTCTACCCAAGCACAAGGACCAGGTCGGTATCGCAATTCAGCACTTCGACACCCAGGATACCTAGACTACGATAGTACTTGTTTAGAAGAGCTCAGAGGTGGCTATCCCTCCGTAGCAGCTGTTCAAACTGCGCTCGAACAACTTGCTCAACAATATCAGACCACTGAACGATTAGTTTGGTACCGATGGGGCAACTCCCAATTTGAGTTAGACCGGGTGAATTTAACACCAGCATTCTTAAGAACAAACCAAATTAATTTTGGAGCGGATTTAGCCGGAAAAGGACTTTATGTCTGCGAAGATCCTAGTGAAACCTGTTCCTACGGCGACAGAGCTGGAACGACAGCCGCCCTCGTTCAGGTCTCCGTTCCTGCAGGCACCCCTTTTCTCGACTTCACAAATTATCAAGTAATAAACGCTGTACGCGACTTAGGATTTACAAATCCGATCAATACAGTTTATGAATGCAACCCCAAAGTGATGGTAAAATTCACTCTCAATGCATGGGTTTTAAAAGAGAGTACAGGCGTTTTAGTCGAACGATTTGATGGAAAATATCTATCAACTACTCAACTTTTTCAATATCATCAAGCAGGAGCTATAAGTACTGCTATGGCTGCCACTCGAGATGCATATTGGAATGATTTAGTAAGAGATTCGCTTAAATATCGAATCTATCATCCCACTATCCCGCAACAAATCCGAATTCCTTTAACTGCTGTCGAGCCATTAAGAAATTGGAGTGCTCATTCTCACCCCAGATTGTCGTCATTGGATCCACAGCAGCTCATCCGAGGTCAAAACGTACAACATTTTTGGCGCTATGATGGTTCGTGTGGAGAATATTATCACAACGGCGCAATCCTCAGCCAAGAAAATGTGGATCGAAACCTCTGCCGGACTCCTTATCCCACCCAATATGTCCGAACATTCCCTCCAACAGGAGAGGTTTGCCACGAAGTCGTCCAAAATGAACGCAACATTAAAATTGGCCCCGTGGACCTCAGTCTGTCTCCTTAGGACCGCGAAGCTTGTTTAGCACTAGCTTCGAGAGAACTACCCGGGCCCATAGGCCCGGGTGAAAGTATGAATCCACTAAAACTACTTCAATGTAGCTTTCCCAGGCTTCCAATCTGCTGGACAAAGCTCACCCGTCTGAAGAGCCTGTAAAGTTCGAAGTACTTCATCGACAGAGCGACCGACTCCTAAAGCATTCACAGACATCCATTGCAATGTCCCCTGAGGATCAATCAAGAAAGTTCCTCGAAGCGCAATCCCCTTCTCTTCTAAAAGAACACCATAATCATGAGAAATTTTATGAGCAGTATCCGCCAAAACTGGATACTTCACTTCCTTTAATTCTTTTTCATACCAAGCTTTATGCGAATATTCGCTATCCGTACTACAGGCTAAAATTTGGCATCCGGATTCTTTAAATTCTGCGTCTTTTTCACCAAAAGTACGAATTTCGGTAGGACAAACAAAAGTAAAATCTAAAGGATAAAAGAAAAGACAAACCCATTTGCCTTGATAATCTTTTAAACTCACGTCTTTAAACTGACCCGCTACATAAGCCTTTGCCTGAAAAACTGGCGCTAATTTTCCTACTTGGATACTGGTCGACATAGTCATCTCCTTTATCTGATTAAGAACCTATTACTATCGTGCTAGACTCAGAAAATGAAGAAGCAAATCGATAAAAAACTATTCTCGATCCCCTATTCCGCTTGGATACAGCTTCTTTTTTGGATCATTCCTTCGCTGCTCTGGTGGGGCGCAACTGCAGCCCGGTCGTCTTGGATTCACCCGAGCTGCCTCACTACGCCTCAAACTTGTACAAAAGAGTCGGTTTTAAAGGTGGATCAGCTTTCTCTCGGGATGGAGGACTGGAAAGCAGACGAGTACTCATATTGGACTCAAAACTTTGCAGGCACTTTAGCAGGAGCCGTTCCGATGACTTGGCATTCTGCTCTTTTCCTACTAAGAAGATGCAATTCCGTCACAGCGGTGTCTTCAGCTTTCATGGATCTTCTCATCTTGGGACAAACAATCGCTTGGAATGGCCTGTTAACAGAAACATCTCACCTGATTTCGCAAAGACCCCGACCCTTTGTTTATCAAGCCCCTTTAGAACGAGGAATAGATCCAGCTCACTACACTTCTTTTTACTCAGGACATACGAGCTTTACAGCAGCTACTACTTTTGCAATTTTTCTCATTCTACTTTACCGAGGAGCACCCCAACTGATTCTCTGCCTTTCAGCAATCACCTTTGAAACGCTCGTCTTATCTACTGCCTACTTTCGCATTCTAGCTGGACGCCATTTTCTAACGGATGTGATCTGTGGTGCAATTGCAGGCTCTCTGACTGCATGGATGATCCTTCAACTGCATCGGCAGAAAAATCCTCACCTATTTTGAATAAACTGATAAAGATCCTTCCATTCTGAAGCACTCAGCTGGCCATATCCGGGCATCAATTCCCCTGGCAATCCAAGAGTGACAAAGTGGATAAAAGCCTGAATCGATTTAAGATTCTCGCTTGAGCTTTTAAATGCTGAGGTGGTTACATAAGCAACTGGATAGACTCCAAGAGCATGCACTTTGATGCCGCCTTCTCCCTTTGCCCCATGACAACGCACACAATGCTCTTCGTAGAGACGCGCTCCAGGATTGGACGCTTGCACGGCCTCCGATATTCTGTCAAATTTTGGATGATCCAGATGAGCATTCTCATCTGAAGGAGATCGAGGGATAGCCATTTGAGCCATTGCTTGCCCAATAGAAATGGTGCGCGCAATTTTCTCTCCGCCTCCGACTGGATTCGTATTAATATTTCCTTTTACAAAATCAGCAGGAGTATCCACTTCTGGCTGAGGAGCAAGCGATAGAACAAAATGAGTCAATGCCCAACGATCATCTGGTGGCAAAGTAGCATACGAAGCCATAGCAGACGGAGGTAAACCGTCTCTCAAAACCTGAAAGACCATGGTGGGCTTACGACCTTTTTTCCAACCTTCCGTTGCAGTAAAATTACGAGGACGAGGCGTCAAAGCCGAAGCGGCAGGCCCATTGCCTTTGCCCTCTACACCGTGACAAGCAACGCATTGAACCGAATAAAGCTCTTTCCCATGTGCAACGAGTTCTGGAGTAGAAATCCAAGGCTTTGCCCATTTCGACTGCGTCTGAACAGCAGCCATCAAAGGCCCCTTGACATAAACATCTCCCCTGAAAAATAAATCGGTAGAAGTCAAAATCACAAAAATTGCTAGAAAGAGAAAGGAAGTGGCAAAAATCATCCCATTTTCAGGACGATCATGAATCAAATTCATAAAAAACAAGGCAACTAAAAGTGCTTTGCAGGTCGCTACTGCCATAGCTATAAAAAAATTAAAATGCCCTAAATCAATATGAGCCACTCCTACTGTTACAGCCGTTAAAACAAGGAGAGTCCCTCCAATCATCAGTGCCACTTTTGTTGAGAGAATGTGATGATGCTGTTTTTGAGTATTTGATCCCATAATTACCCCACCAAGTAGAGAAGCGGAAAGAGATAAATCCAAACCAAGTCAACAAAGTGCCAGTAAAATCCCACCAGTTCTACCGGAGTATAATAACCTGGCGAAAACTCGTGTCGAACGGTACGACGTAAAATCCAAGTAATTACTCCCATCCCAATTAAGACGTGAATTCCATGTAATCCAGTCATCATAAAGTAGAGAGAAAAAAACAAGGGTGATTTTGGATCTTTCAATTCAGTGTTTGTAAAAAGACCACCTGGCAAAAGCCCATCATGAAATTTATGAGTATATTCAAAATACTTAATAACTAAAAAACAGCACGCAGCTAACAAGGTTAAAACAAGATAAATAATAGCGTGATCTCGTTTTCCTTTTTGCGTAGAACTCACAGCCAAAGCCATCGTTAAGCTGCTCGTAATAAGAACGACTGTATTTGTCGCTCCCATGTTCACAGCAAGGTGCTGATGTGCTGCATGAAACATTTCTGGGTAAAGTCCCCTAAAAATCGCATACGCAACAAAGAGTCCTCCGAACATGAGAACTTCTGTCACTAAAAAAATCCACATCCCCTGTTTAGCCGCTTCAAATTCATCGTCAGCACTCGCAAAGTGATGAGCATGGTGATGTACGGTAGTTTCCTCTATAGACATGAGTCTCTCCTTAGTTAGGCATTCACCGGCATCGTTGTATTTTCTGGCAAATATTCATAGGGCCAAGACGTTACAACTGGAGTTTCAATAAAATTTTCATGAGGAGGAGGAGATGAAGTCTGCCATTCCAAAGTCAATGCATTCCAAGGATTAGCTACAGCCTTCTCTCCCTTTCTCATTGCTTTTGCCAAATAATGAGCGGTATAAAAAAACCCTATCCCAATCAACCAAGAGCCCACTGTCGAAATCCGGTTGAGCAATGTAAACTCTGGCAAATAGCTCCAATAACGTCTGGGCATCCCTTGAGCGCCTAAAATAAACTGTGGAAAAAAGGTAATATTAAAGCCAATCATGATTAGCCAGAAAGCAATTAAAGCCGGTTTTTCAGGGTACATTTTTCCAACCATTTTTGGAAACCAATAATGTAGCCCAGCCATGAGACCCATCAATGTCCCACCGACCATCACGTAATGAAAATGTGCAACCACAAAATAAGTATCAGTCAAATGAACGTCAATGGCTAAAGTAGCGAGAAATATTCCAGTTAAACCACCGATTGTAAAGAGCTCTAAAAACCCTAAAGCATAGAGCATAGGAGCATTAAAATGGAGCGAACCCCGATACATTGTTGCTAGCCAACTGAAAGTTTTCACACCTGTAGGTACAGCGACAAACATAGTCAGAAGGGAAAAAATAAAATTTGCGAATTCAGATTGCCCACTCACAAACATGTGATGACCCCAAACAATAAAGGCTATTAAAGCTATTCCAAAAGAAGAATAAGCAATGGCCTTATAACCAAAAATGGGCTTCCGAGAAAACACAGGAATCACTTCAGAAATCACACCCATTGCAGGAAGAATCATAATGTAGACAGCAGGATGCGAATAAAACCAGAAA
This sequence comes from Oligoflexia bacterium, assembly GCA_903928955.1. GTDB lineage: Bacteria > Bdellovibrionota > UBA1018 > UBA1018 > UBA1018 > CAIYTD01. The sequence goes on from CAIYTD010000068.1 coordinate 10,543, forward strand.
AAATGTTGAAAGAGGACAGGATCGCCTCCCAATTTGGGATCAAAAATTCCAATCTGAAAAATTCTTTCCATACAGAGAAGTGCAAGAGTAATGGCCAAAACTGGAGTTGCTAAAACCTGAATAATACTAGTTGCATACAAAGCCCAACAAAAAAGAGGAAGCCTGTCCCAAGTAAGACCTGGAGCTCGCAACTTATGAATCGTAACAATAAAATTAAGGCCCGTTAAAATAGACGAAAATCCAGCAATAAAAGCACCAAATAGTACAAGAATAACTGTTGTATTTGTCCGAATAGAATAGGGCGTATAAAATGTCCAACCGGTGTCTGCTCCTCTCATAAAAAGTGCAAGGACAGCAAAACAAGCACCCGTCATAAAAATATAATAAGAGGCTAAATTCAACCTCGGAAAGGCAACATCTTTCGCTCCCAACATCAAGGGCAATATAAAATTACCTAAAGCCGCAGGTATCGAAGGGATCACCACTAAAAAAACCATGATGGCGCCGTGGTAAGTGAAAAGTTTATTATAAGTATTTGCTTCTAAAAGATTGTGCCCACCCCACTTAAAGAGTTCCATACGAATGAGAAGAGCAAAAACTCCTCCCATCAAAAAAAAAGTAAGAACACTAAAGAGATACATGACCCCAATGCGCTTATGATCCAAAGTTGTCAACCAGGACATTAAACCCTTGGAGTGATTTAAATAGTGATTCCCGGTATGTGCTGTTGCAGAACTGTTAGCCATACTGCTCATTCTCCATTACTTCAAGCTCTTGATGTATGCAATCAAAGCATTCATCTCAGTTTCGTTAATTAGACCTTTAAAAGTAGGCATGACAGGGTTAAAACCCTTGACCGTATTCTTCTGCGGATTTTCAATATGAGTCCGAATATAATTTTCATCTGCAATCAAAACCTTACCATCTGCCATTTCCACTGAACTTCCAAAAAGCCCTTTATGAGTTGGACCCACTTTTTGAGTTCCATCCACAGAATGGCAAGCAAGACAGCCCTTCGTTTCGTAAACAGCTCGACCTTGCTCTGCAAGTGAAACCTGCGCAACTACCCGAGATGCACTCAGATCCGAGCTAGAAGATGAAAAATCAGAACCCGCTTCAGGAATCGCTCCTAACTTTTTATGATTATTCCAAGCTTCCCACTGCTCGTCATTCAGTGCAATTATTTTTGCCAACATTCCGGAATGAGAGGTCCCACAGTATTCTGCACAAAAAACCTGATGTTTTCCAGGCACAGTTGCAGTAAACCAAACACTCGAATACATTCCTGGAACGACATCTTGTTTAATTCTAAAATTCGGAATAAAAAAACTATGCAGAACATCCTCAGAAGTCATAATAAGCTTCACAGGGCGGTTCAAAGGCACGTAAGCTTCACCGACAGTTGTTCTTCCATTGTCATACTGAAAAGTCCAAAGCCACTGCTTACCAATCGCTCGAATTTCATAAGCATCTGATGGCGCTTGAGTCATAGAATGATAAACAGAATAACCCCAAGTAAAAATTCCGAGTAAAAGCAAGGTAGGAACGGCAATCCAAATTGCCTCCAAAAAATGACTTCCCGTAATGTACTGAGTCTTCTTTCCTGGATGATGTCGGTAAGCGAAAACAAAATAAATCATCCCGCCAACAACTAATACGAAAAAAAAGATGCTGAGCCAAACTAAGAAGTTATATAAGCTATCCCATTGAACGGCGATATCTGATCCCTGCAGAGGAGTAGTGCCTGCAAAAGCCTGGTTAAACATTTGTGTTAGGCTCCCTTTCTTTGTCTACGCCAAAAACTCGCTAGATAAGCGCCAAAAATAATTACAGTACTTCCACCCCCAACTTGCATCAGCCTACTTAAATAGACTGAGTATTTTTTCGCCTGAGGGTCATACCGAAAACAAAATAACAATAACCGATCCGCAACTGTCCCAATATTGCCATTAGAAGCTTCAAGAAGTGCGAAACGTAAATCTTTACTAGGGTATTCAATTCCATATAAATACCGAGAAATCTTTCCTTGAGGCGTTAAAACAAAAAGCGCGGCACTATGAGCATATTGCTGGTCTACTGAATCATAACGATAATTAAATCCCAGCTGAGATGCAAGCTTCTGAATTTGTGTTTCTTCACCAGTAAGAAAATGCCATCCACCAGCAGACTCGAGCCTACCATAATTTCGAAGATAAGCATCTTTCTTTCTCTTCGACCCTTCCGGGGAATCCCTGGGATCAATGCTTAAACCAATAACTTCAAACTGATTCCCGGGCATCCAATCTAATCCCTTCAAAGAATTCACTACGCCTTCCACTATGTAAGGACAAATGGTTTTGCAGTGACCATAGTAGAAGAAGAAAACAACTGGCTTGTTAAAATAGCGTGATAACTGAACTGAAGCCCCTAATTCATCTTTGAATGTCAGTTCAGAAATGGAGATTTGTTCTCCCAAATGCTCGGAGATTCCTACCCCCTGCAACTCAGCAGGAATTTCTTGCGCAGCAGCGTGTGGAATAACATGAATCCATTTATTTCCAGCAATCCAGCTTACAAACACAATCAGACTCACATTGAGAACCGATCGAGCAGTAAGACTTAAAAAATGCATTCCCTAATACCTCACGATAATTGCAGCTGCTTTTCAAAGTATGGAACGATTGGTTATAGATTTTGCAATGAGGCAAGTCAAGAATAAGCTCGAACCTCACACCAGAAAATGTTACATCCGAAAGATGCAAGCATTTTGTTGGACATCCGTTGGATTAACCTACCTTCTTTTGATCGGAGGAAATTTCCTCAAGTCGCAAGAATCAACACTCGGTCTCTCCCCTCCCTTTGCCATTTTTTATTTCCTACTCAGTACTTTAGGATGGGGAGCCTTGATTATCCTTGCTTGCCGCATGACTTGGAAGCAGCCAGCCTTGAAAAATGCACCCCAGAAGATGCGAAGATTAGCATTAGCCGGACTCACTGGACTTTTTTTTCAAATGCTCTTAGGTGCGTGGATGAAAAATCGCCAGGCTGGATTATCTTGTCCTGAATTCCCCTATTGCCTCCAGAACTTCCTTCCCGTTCCCCTTTCCTTAGACACGGCGCTTGCTTTTACCCACCGCTGGTGGGGATTCCTCATGCTGGGTCTTTTTATTCAACTCGCCCTTGCTGCTGCGCGAACTTTTCCGCCCCTAGCTACCTCCACTCGACGCGCTTTCAGTTTAGCAGTTGCGCAAGTTTTTTTAGGGATTGGAACCATTCAAAGTCATCTCCATCTTCACTCACGCACACTTCACGCTGCAGTGGGCTATGCACTCTGGGGAATTTTAGTTTATGTTGCCATTCGAACAGGGAGCCTATCCTGCACCCAGAATGAAAAGCCCAAGAAAAAACAGGGCCATTAATTGTTCAAATCTTTTATTACCCAAGTAAAACTTTACCAAGAGCTCTCCAAGTCTGGAATCGTCGCGCTCGTACTCATCAGTGTGTTTGCAGGTTATTTAATCGGACAGCCACCGGAACTCCCATTGGATCTAAAAAGATTAGCTTTCACTTTAATAAGTATTCTCTTTTTGGCTTCAGGATCCTCTGCACTGAATCAACTTCAAGAACATGCAATCGATGCTCAAATGCCTCGAACCGCACAGCGCCCCCTTCCGTCGGGCAGGATGAGCCCTTTTGCAGTGGGCGTTTTTATATTTATCACGCTAGGATTAGGCCTTTTTTTACTTGGCCTTCTCAGTATCACTTTGCTCCTCTTAGGAGTCTTCGCCGTTATTTCCTACAACGGACTTTATACTCTTTGGTGGAAAAAACAGTGGTCGTATGCAGCCGTTCCAGGAGCGATCCCAGGTGCCTTGCCAATCCTCATGGGGCACATTGCTGCAACGGAAAAAATTCTAATGCCTGGGGGAATTTATTTATTTTTTATCTTATTTTTTTGGCAAATGCCCCACTTCTGGACCCTTGCTCTCAGATACCAAAAAGATTATGAGCAAGGAGGATTTCCTACTCTACCTGTGACTCACGGCCCAGGAATTACACTGCATCATATCATCCTCTGGTGCCTAGCGTATCTGGGGCTTGCTATTATTGCTCCCCTCTTTTTACCTGTCCATTGGATCTATTTGATTCCGACTCTTTTAATGTGCTTCAAGATCATCCAAGAACTTTTCCTCTTTGTAAAAAACCCTGAAGGCAGCAAATGGCTTCCTTTTTTTCTTTGGGTCAATTTGAGTCTTATTGTTTTTCTAGGCGCAGCCACGCTGGATCTATGGAGCATCTACATTCCGATTCCTAACTATACCCGTTAGTACCAGCCTGAAATGGGTTGCTGCTGCGGCTAATCCGTTAGGATTCCAAACGCAACAGCCCCCTATCTAGAACTTATGGAAGAGTACTTGCTTTAATTCTTTACTCGTTTACTTTCCATTCCTTCGCTATTCCCGTCCTGAAAAAACCTTTTTTTTTCCTTAATTTGAGTTAAAAAATCGATCGCAAAATTACGCAATCCGCGATAATTACGACCCGAAGTCAAACTGACATTGACCTGATAATCTGGTTTCACACCGTTATTCTCAAGATAAGATCCATCCTTTCTCATCATGAGCGATTCAGTCTGGCGGACTATCAAATGACTATTAGGTGCCTGATAGTGAGATACAACGTTTCCACCTGCACCCATCGTTTCAGATCCCATAATCCAAGCCAATTCATTGTCTTGAGCAATTGCGGCAAAAATATCACACATCGATGCACACATTTCATTAACTAATAAAACAATATTCATAGGTTTCTGAAGCTGATCATTGCCAGACAGTTCAAATGGAATCAAAGACTCAGTACTAATAGGTCTAGAAAGGCGTTTGTCGGCCTTCCAATCAACAAATAACTGCCGATATACTCGGCGAGCAAGCTCCTTCTCTGAATCTGAAGGAGCGTTATAAGTCATATCTTCAAACTCCCTCAGCCAAGTTTCACTAATTCTAAATTGCATCATAGGGACGTCTATTTTAGACTTCGAAAGTGCCTGTGCAAGCTGAAGACCCAGCGAAAGTGATCCCCCTCCGTTATTGACCATGTCGATAACTAAATCTTTAACCCCATAAAATTGAAGTGATGCTAATGTCTCCTTGAACTCATGGAGAACATTCTCCAGGGCAGCATCAGGCGAAAATGTATTCAGAAAAAGTGTTGCAACTAATTTATTTCCATAAGCTCGACCCTGCTCATCTGTTGTTTTACCACTTCGATCATGTAAAACTTCAGAGGCGACATAGGCTGGATAAGTAGCATTCTCACTGGTAATAAATCTTGCATGCGGTGGAATATATCGCACTTTCTTAAATATAGACTGATTGGTAACGCCAGTCAGCGGAATGCCGTTCTCATTTAAAGTAAGATCAGAAGTCCAAGATTCCACTTGATTTGGAAAATAAAAAGTATTTAAATAATTATATCCATTGACCCCTCGAACTATCTTCGAAAAAAACGACGAAGGAAGTTTCAGACTGCCATCAAATCCTCTCAAACCCAAAACAGAACTCACTCCACCATTGTTTCCAGAAATACTAAAAAAGTCTGCTAAATTCATCAGGCTCGATTTTACGGTAGTTTCTATTTTTTTTTCATCTGAAAAACTAGAAATCTTCAACGCAACAGCCTGACTTTGTTCAGTTCTAAAATAAAATAAATCCTTAGTCACCCAAGGTACAGTCACTTCAATATTTACATCCTTTTTTTCCCAATCTCTGACTACTCGATCTTCATTTTGTTCAATTTCCAGTTTTTCTTGGTTTGTATAATTCCGCTTGACGATTTTTAATACCGCATTTTGACGGCCTGTTCCAAAGCTTGAAGTTGAAAGGCGCGTAAAAACTCGCCCCATATGATAAGTTAGATTCGACTCGCTTTGACCTAAGTCTTCAGTTGGTACAAGATCTTTTTTTATAATTTGAGTCAGTGGCTCGCCATCCATATGACTGATCTCATCCCCATTCTGAATCGGAAAATGAGTTTTCCCTGTATTAAAAGTAGGTAAAAGCTCTCTGACTACAAAATGATCCTCTTTGCGTTTTCCAGAGATTCCCAAATAGGAAATTGCAGCACGACCAGGCAAGCCCCCATAACTAAAAGAAGTCGAAGTATGAGCGTCTCGAAATTGAGCAACGAATTGATTCATTAGCAAATAGAACTCTTCATTCGATTTTGTTGCTTTTGCAAAAGAAATAAAATCTGACTTACTTTTTTCATAATCAATAGAATATTTTTTAATTTTATAATCTAAAGGTGCATAATTCTCATCAAATTGAGAATAGAGCCACATCATATCTGCAACCTTCTGCTCGGCACTTAATTGCTTTACCGGAACAGGATCGCAAGCAGTTAAAACAGAAAAGAAAACCATCCCCAGAATAACTCTAGGGTAAAAAAAAAGCCTTTTCACAAATGAGTCCCCCCTCACGTAAAAAATAAATTTAATTTTTAATCAAACCCCAAGATCTCAATTACCCACACACGAAGTACACCAACAGTTGTATTATTTTTCTCAGCGTTGGATGTCAAGTGGATTCTATATTAATCGTTCATTACTACTGATGATGATGAAAAACCGACTCGGTTAAACGAGGATCACCCATCGCTACAATATTATGACGAGCCAAAAATCTTGAAACAACCAAACCAAAAACACCCGAAAATCCTAAAGTAATTCCTAACTCAGTGAATCCCAAGCGAGGCCCTTCTTCATAAAACTCAGGCTGAACAATCCAAAGAAAATCTATCCACTGCGCGACTAACATCAAAACAGCCACAAATGCCAAAATTTTAGGATTTCTCTTTGCGTCTCTTGGCAAAAGAAAAAAGAAAGGAACCATGAATTTACCGACTAAAAGAAAGACAGATACCCACTTCCACCCTCCTTGAAGACGGTGAAGAAAGTAGCCGGTTTCTTCAGGTAAGTTTGCATACCAAATCAACATAAATTGAGA
>CAIYTD010000069.1 GCA_903928955.1 Oligoflexia bacterium
ATATTACTTGCGATGGAGCTGAAAAGTTGAAAAGTGAGTTGAAAAAAATCCTGACTTTGGATCGTCCCGAACTGGTCAAAGTCATACAATGGGCTGCTTCCAATGGTGATCGATCTGAAAATGGAGATTATATATATGGAAAACGAAAATTACGAGAGCTGGATCGACGGATTCGATTTCTAACTCAAAGGCTTCAGGCAGCAGAAATTATTGATCCTGCCCTTCAAAATTCGTCGCGGATTTTATTTGGAGCAACAGTGACTGTTTTAGATGAGGATGAGCGTAGAAGAGTCTATCGCATTGTAGGACAGGACGAAATTGATGGCAAAAAAGGCTGGGTGAGTTGGGTATCACCGATTGGAAAAGCTTTACTCAATGCTCAGGTAGGGGATGTGGTTCAATTACAGAGTCCTCAGGGAATAGAAGATTTAGAAATTTTGGTGATCACTTATGGCAGGAGCGAATGATGGATTCAGCAAAGTTGAGAAATAAAAGTCGGGGGGTGATTCTATTGAATTTAGGTACCCCAGAGGATCCAGGGTCGCATTCAGTAAAAAAGTATTTAAAAGAATTTTTAATGGATCCTTACGTTTTAGATATCCCTTACCTTTTTCGTTGGCTGCTGGTTCATGTTGCCATTCTTCCTCGTCGTCCAGCTTTATCCGCTCTAGCTTATCAAAAAATTTGGACAGAAAAAGGATCTCCTTTGTTGGTGCATTTGCTTGCTTTAACTCAGAGAGTTCAGGAAAAAATCGGTTCAGAGTGGTCTGTGCAGCCTGCAATGAGGTATGGATCGCCGTCTATTCGTTCGGCTTTACAGGAGCTAAAAAAACAAGGATTGACAGAAATTCTTGTAGTTCCTATGTATCCTCAATATTCTTTGGCTGCCACTGAGTCTTCGATTCAGGAATGTATTCGAATAGGTCGCCTTGTCGATCCCACTGCGAAATTGAGTTTTATTGATTCGTTTTATGAGTATCCGCTTTTTATTCAAGCATTTGTTTCGATTATTCAGGAAAACTTAAAGACTTATTCGTATGATCATTTGCTGTTTAGTTTTCATGGTTTGCCCGAACGTCATATTCAGAAGGCAAGTCCAAAAAGTGCGGGTTGTTTGGTCAATAGTACCTGCTGCGATGAGATGCGCTGGGAGAATCAAAAATGCTATCGCGCGCAATGTTTTGCATCAGCTCGCTTAATGGCTGGAGGTTTGGGGGTTTCGTCTGAAAATTATACAGTTAGTTTTCAATCTCGATTAGGAAGAACACCCTGGATTCGACCGTATACGGATGTACTTTACCGTGAACTTCCTCGCAGAGGAATCCAGCGATTAGCAGTTGTTTGTCCTGCATTCGTTGCAGATTGTTTAGAGACTTTAGAAGAAATCCAAATTCGCGGCAAAGAAGAATATTTGCAAAATGGGGGCGAGGATCTGAAACTTGTTCCTTCCTTGAATTCTTCAGAAATTTGGGTAAATGCATTGTGTGAGCTCTTACAAAGGCCTCATCAGGTCGCATTTCGGCCGAATTCGCCTGTTTTGAATCACTGAGAGCTTGACGGGTGCTGTTCCAATTGCTAGGACATGAATGAAAGGAATATTTAAAAATGGCTGTAACCATCCGTCTTTCTCGGCAGGGTGCTAAAAAAAATCCCCAGTATCTCATCGTTGCGGTAGATTCCGCTAAGAAACGCGATGGCGCTTATCTGCAGAATCTGGGTCATTATTTTCCTAAGGCAAAAGAACCCAAGGATAAGATTAAAGTAGACCAAGATGCGATTCGCTCTTGGCAGGCAAAAGGTGCTCAATTTTCTCAGACAGTGGGTCAATTGTTGAAAGGTCTTGCGAAATAGTTCTCTCTCTCTTAGAAAAAAGTGAGTGATGTCAGAAATAGTGAAAACAGAAAGTTCAGATAAAAAATTAGGTGAACTTTCTAAAATGATTGAATATCTTGCACGTATGCTTGTAGATCTTCCTGATCAAGTTCAGGTGACTGAACTTACGGGCGAAAATACAACTGTTATTGAGCTCAGAGTAGCAAAAGAAGATTTAGGTAAAATCATTGGAAAGCAAGGTCGTACTGCTCAGGCAATGCGAGTCGTGTTGAATGGCGCATCTACCAAACTCAGAAAGCGAACAGTCCTCGAAATTATCCAATAGCTCAGCTGAGAGTATTGCGTTTTCTGGGTTGAGTTTTCATTTTTTGACACTTTTCCCCGAACTTTTTTTGCAAGTACTTCAGTCTAGTTTACTAGGAAAGGCGCAAAAGCGGGGCTTGGTTTCGTTTTCTTTGATTCAGCTGAGAGATTTTGCAACAGATCCGCATCGCACTGTAGATGATACTCCCTATGGAGGGGGTGAAGGAATGCTGCTGAAGGCGGATGTTCTTTATTCCGCTTGGAAGTCTATTGTAGATTTTTCAGCTTGTGAGAGAGGAAAGCCCAAGCCTTTGACTGTTCTGCTGTCGCCACAAGGCGAAATTTTTAGCCAAAAAATGGCCGAAGAGTTAGCTTCTTATTCAGGGATTATTTTTATTTGCGGTCACTATGAAGGGGTCGATCAGCGTTTTATTGATCTTTGTGTGGATCGAGAAGTATCGATTGGAGACTATGTTCTCACAGGGGGGGAATTGCCTTCTCTTGTTTTGGCAGATGCGATTACTCGCCTCATTCCCGGAGTGGTGGGAAATTCCCGCTCTCTTACAGAAGAGAGCTTGGAGAATGGATTATTGAAGTACCCTCAATATACTCGCCCTCGCATTTTTAAGGACTTGTCTGTACCTGAAGTGCTTTTAAAGGGGGATCATTCCGCAATCGCTGAATGGAGGCACGCTCAAAGACTAGAGAGAACTATCAAAAAACGACCTGATCTTCTAAAACTACGTAGGTTTTAAAGAAGGCGATGCTGCTGGGGCTGGATCTGGAGGAGGGGGTGGTAAAGGGGGAAGAGGTAAATCTTTGATAGAAAAAAAGAAAATTCCGATAAAAAAAATCCAAGGGTGACGGGTAAAGGTATTTTTCATCTTTTTATTATATTTTAATTATTCAATGAAGCCAAGAGTCCGTTTTTGCGCATCTATGTTCACGATTCGGGTTGAATAAGAGAAGAGAGGATGTTAGGGATGTAATTCTCGTGTCAGTACCTGTTTATATTGCATTACTTCATTATCCTATTGTCAATCGGAATGGAGCTATTGTAACGACTGCAGTGACTAATATGGATATTCACGATATTTCACGGTCGGCAAAAACCTATGAAATAAAAGGATATTTTCTCGTTACACCTATTGAGGATCAGCACGAGTTAGTCGGAAGAATTCTGGAGCATTGGCGCACAGAGCGTTCTCAAGCCTATCATCCGGATCGAGTGCAGGCAGTTTCCTTGGTGCGTTTGGCAAGAACATTTGAAGAAGTAAAAACTGCTATTCAAGCCGAGCAGGGGAGTTATCCTCAAGTCGTTTTAACGGATGCTCGTATTTTTCCGAACTCTGTCAGTTATGCGGATTTTAGACGCGAACTTTCAGATCCCAGTCGATCGCATCAGCCAGTTGTTCTGGTTTTTGGCACAGGCTGGGGAGTTTCGGACTCCTTTTATCCCGAGGTTCATCGGATTCTAGCTCCGGTGTACGGGCCAAAAGGCGTAGAGGGGTATAATCACCTCTCCGTTCGATCAGCTGTCGCGATTATTCTCGATCGGTTGTTCGGACAGTAACCGGCCTATTCAATAGGTGTCAAAATGCTAGCTGGAATAGAATTTAATAGTTAAGGGGTTGAAGATGGCAACGACGAAAACAAAGTATCGAAAAACTTCTAAGGGGATCCAAGTCCCACAAAAAGGCTTATTGGACCGAGTCGCTTTAGTTGAGAAACCTTTGTTGCGAACAGATTTTCCTGATTATCATCCAGGAGACACGCTTAAAATTCACGTTCGAATTAAAGAAGGTGAAAAAGAACGCGTGCAGATTTTTGAAGGTATCCTGATTGCCCAGGCGAATCGAGGATCGAGTCGGTCTTTAACCGTTCGTAAAATCTCTCATGGTGTCGGAGTCGAGAGAATTTTCTTAGAATCTTCTCCTAAAATTGCAAAAATTGAAATCGCTCAGGTCGGCCGCGTCCGCCGTGCGAAGCTTTATTATCTTCGTGGTTTGGAAGGAAAAGCTGCTCGAGTCGAGCGCGAAGTGGAAACTTTGGCTTCCGCCGCAGCATCAGCAGCAGC
>CAIYTD010000070.1 GCA_903928955.1 Oligoflexia bacterium
ACTATTGAGATCTGTCCTCGGGATAATGCCTTCTTAACAGCAGATTTTCGAAATTCGTCTGTAAATGTTTTCACTTAACTTCATCCTATCGCGCCCCTTTTCTTAACAATTTAGAGGCGACATCTTTCTTGCCACAGGGGGTTATCGACTGCTATCCAAGGTTTCACGCCCAGAAGAGCGCTCCTTTTACATGAAAGAATGCATCAATGCTCGCTGGTCTACACGAGAATTAGAGCGTCAAATTAGTTCTCGTCTTTACTAGCGACTTGCTCGTTCAAGAGATAAGAAGGGACTTTTAGCCCTGAGCAATGAAGGTCATGAGGTCTTCAATCCGACGGACTTAATAAAAGATCCATATGTCTTAGAATTCACTGGGCTACCCGAAGATAATAGAAAACATCAAGAGTCAGAACTGGAGCAAGCCCTAGTGGAACATCTCCAAAAGTTTCTTTTGGAATTAGGAAGAGACTTCTTCTTTGTTGCCAGACAGCAGCGAATAACAATAGACGGAGACCATTATTATATAGATCTCGTATTCTACCACAGAAAGCTGCGCTGCTTTGTTCTCATCGACTTAAAAACTGACAAACTCAGTCACAACGACATTGGACAGATGCTTTTATACACTGGCTATTACGAAAAAGAGAATATGGACAATGGTGAAAACCCTCCTGTTGGGCTCATCCTTTGTGCTGATAAAAACGATGCTGTTGTGAAATATGCCTTGAGCGAAAACCAAAGAAAAATATTTACTTCACGCTATCAGACTTATCTTCCAACCGAAAAAGAACTCACCGATGAACTCCGACGTGAACGCTACCAAATTGAACAAGAACTTAAATTAAAAAAAGAGACTGACAGTGAAAGCTAAACTGGGCAAACGCCTCTTGGAGACTCTTCAGCCTGGCTCTTATGAAGTATGGGATACTGAACTCCCTGGTTTTGTCTTACGAATTCGAGATGGCGGGACTCAAACCTATTATTGTGTTTACAGAACCCCAGCAGGACGCCGTACACGTATTGCTATCGGTACAACAGCGGTACTCACTCCAGTCCAAGCCAGAGACAGGGCAAAGGAAATCCTCGCGGACATTACCAAAGGAATTGACCCGATGGAGGTCAAGCGCCAGTCAAAAACCTATTCCCTCGAGACCTACATCACTGATCACTATGGACCCTGGGTTGAAACTCATCGAAAATCGGGGTCGTATATGATGGCCCGGCTTAAGAGATGCTTTTTCAAAGACTTTAAGGATTCACCTTTAATGGAACTTACTACACTGTCCCTAGAACAATGGCGCTCCAAAAGACTTAAAGCAGACATTGAGCCCTCAACTTTGAATCGCGACATTTCCATCATCAAAGCGGCATATTCCAAAGCCGTGGAATGGGAAATTTTATCTGTCAGTCCTTTATCCAAAATCAAACCTAGCAAAGTAGATCAAACGGGTGTTGTTCGATTTCTGAGCATTGATGAAGAAGTAAACTTTCGTAAAGCCATAGACACCCGAGAAGAAGAAATCAGGTTGGAACGAGACAGTGGAAATCAATGGCGCAAAGACCGAAACTATCCACAACTCCCCAACCTCCGCTCACCACTCTTCCGGCCGGAAGCCCCCTGATTTATCGGTGGGGATGAAGGCCGTTAGTTTTTTCTTGAATATATGTCTTAAACCTGTATATTCCATACAATGAATGAACCAAGGCATTCTATAAAGTATAAATCAAATAATAATGTGGTGTATTCCTGTAAGTACCACGTCATTTGGTGTCCTAAGTAT
>CAIYTD010000071.1 GCA_903928955.1 Oligoflexia bacterium
TAAGCGTGAATCGACATAGATGGGCGTCTCATGTGGGATAGTAGAAATATTCTCTAAAAACTCGATTACTGAAGAAAATGTTAGGCAGTTGATCCCTGCATCAATTCCTGACTCCGACCACCAATCCCTTATGTTTTTTTTGTCATCTATTAAAACAGCGTCTATTTTTTTCATTTTCTTTTATTCCTCATTATTATTTTTGAATCCCAGATTAATAATTTTGGTAAAATCTTCATTTGAAGTCGCAATGCATTCTGTTGAATGTCTACGTTATCAAAAGCAGTTGTTACCAAAATACTTTGAGAACTAATGTTCATTTGTTCGATGATCTCTAATCCAGTTAAATTTTCTACTTTAGATCGAGATATGAATTGATCGATCAAATACAATCTATTTTTATTCGGATTTTGAGTTACAAATTCAGTAAATTCTAGAGGTGAATAGAATGATTTTATTTTAAGTCCATATTTTTCTACATAAGGTTTTAATTTTTCTTCCAAATTCATATGAATGACTTTTTCATCATCTAATATAAAAACCTCCATCTCGGGATGAAGTTCCATTTGATAAGTGAACCATGCAGGAGCGTTTTGTTTTGGTAAAATGATCGGAAAGATAGTTCCTTCCGGTCCTGATGTTGGCTTAGGCATCGTACCACCCCACGATTCCACATACCGTCTAGCCTGATTGAGTGCTATTCCAGATCCGTTAGGTTTCCCGTAACTAAAGCAGTATTCAAATAGTCTATCAATCACTTCAATAGGAATGCCTCGACCGTTGTCTTGAACCGAAACGCTGTGACTATTATCCTCTGATTTGAGAGTAATCGTGATCTTTCCTTGTTTTTTGTTTCCGAGTGCAAACTCCTCAACTGCGTTGTTAACTAAATTATTTAAAACTTCTGAAAACTGTTGCTTCTCAATTATTGCAAATGCAGGTTGTATTCCAATAAATTTAAATTCTATATCGCTTTTTGATTTATGGATTTCTATCGCAGTTGATATAAAGTCTTCTAAAAAATCATTTAAAAAAACACTCTTGAATTCATTTGAAACGGCGCTTCCTTTTGAAAGCAGGAGCCATCTTTTTCCAATTGTATGAATACTATTGAGGGACTCAAACAGGAGTTTTGATAAGCCTGTAGGAAGAAGGGATTCCAGTTGAGAACTACGCGATGTGATGCTTCGAACGATTGGTAATATGTTATGTGCAGAATCTGAAGAGAATTTATTTAATTCCTTTGTCCTGTATTCAGATTCCATGCTTTTTATAGCCAATTCGCGACTTGCAATCTCTGCTTCTTTACTTTTAATCTCAGCATCTTTTGATGAGAGTAGATTGGTTTTTAAGTTCGAAATAGAGGACATAATTTCATTCAATTCAGTGCTCTGATGAACAGGAACGCCTGCCAAATCATTGTCCATTCTGGCTGCTTTGATGATTTGATTGATCGGCTTTAAAACCTGAGATTCCAAGAAAAACCTAATCGCTAAAGCAGAAAAAACAGCAAATCCTAGAAAAGACCAAACAATGATTCGATAGACTGTTGACATGTCTTCTTGAATATTTTCATTGAGGCAAAAATGAGTGGCGGATTCTTGTCCATCTAAAAATGGGTTCTTTGAATGAAAGACTTTTAAATGAGCGCAGTCGTTAATATTTCCGAACGTAGCAATTTTAGAGCTACCAACAAAATAGTTAATAAATAGAAGGTCATTTCTTTCTTTTATAAATTTTATTATCGACATAATCTCTCTTGAGTTTTCGATAATAAACGCACCATTCATCCGTTGTTCTTTTTCCCTAAGCATTGAGTATACGCGCTCTGTATCAATCGCCAGTTTTGCTTTTCTTGTTTCTTTTTTGGCTATAAAAATAACACTAATCATCAAAACCAGACAAAGAATGACTAGGGTAAATATAATCCCTGTTAATTTTGTTTTTAAGCTTTTATTTTTGATTAAATCTATTTTACTCAGCACGTTTTAGAGCTCCTTTTTCAAATTTTAGAAAGAAGGGCTTTTTACTTGAGCTTCCATTTTGATCGAAGCCAATGGCTCCACTTACGCCGGTAGCGGTTGTCGCTTTCAGATTTTTTATAAGAAGATCAGGATCTAAAGAATGGGTCTTTTGTATTGCTTGAAACAAAATGATTGCTGAGTCATAGCTTAAAAATGGATCTATTTCGTGATCCGATAATGGATAGAGAGGGAACTCCTTTTTAAAATATTTAAAAAAATGAACTGATTTCGATCGAGTTGAAAACGGGTCCCAATGCGAGGGAAATAGATCGAGGTTAAAGCGGGTTTTAAATCTATTGATTAAAATATCCATGTTTTGGCTTTGAAATCCGTCGCTTCCAACCACATCTAATTTAAAATGTACGTCTTGCAGTGCTAGCCAGAGGTAAACGCTTTCTAAAGCACGAGCGGAAATAAATAATACATCTGCTTTTTCTGAATAATTTTTAATTCTCTTTGCAAGAGATTGAAATGAAATATTATCAATATCTATGTCTTCAGTTAAAGCGACTAAACCACCCAGATTTTCAAAGTATTTTTGAAAATAAGCGGAAAGTCCAACGGTGAATGTCTCGGTTACGTCTGTTGCTATTATTGCTCTACGTTTACCTATTGAGTATAATTTTTCAGCCAGAGATTTAGCCATTGACTCATCATTTAAGCATGTCTGAACGACATATTTTTTATTATCTAAAATCTTAGGGCTAGTAGCTGACGCCACAACGACAGGGATTTTTAGTCGATCTAAGGCGGGAACAATCGCCAATGCATCATTGCTGGAATGAAACCCAACCACTGCTTCTATATTTTTCTTTTGTACATTTTTGATGAGTTCTTGAGCAAGGGTAGGGTCTCCTTTGGTATCGAAAATTTCCAATTGAATGGGTCTACCTAAAAGCCCGCCTTTTAAATTCTGTTGTTTTACTGCTAGTTGAATGGCTCTTAATGATTGCTCGGCTTCACTACTAATTCCATCCGCAGTGAGCCCACCTATATAACCAATAGGAATAGAATCAGCACGAAGAGCTGGAGAGATGAAAAAGGTAAGGCTAAGAATGGAGAGTAATTTTCTCATTGCTGGATTGCTAGGCTAAAAAAATATTTAGGAACACCATATCGGCTACCTAATGTCCGAGGAGTAAGCTTACTATCAATAACGCTTCCGATTATGTCGCAGTCTTCATCCAGCCATTTTTTCTGATTTTTTCTGCTTAAAATTGGATAAGGACTAAATCCTAATTTGTCTAAGATTCTGATTGATCCAGAATTTCCAACTGAAACCGTAGCCCACACTTTTTCTATTTTTTGGATCGACGAAAAATTGAATTCAAACGACTCAGAGACTTCATTGATATAGGGGATGAAAATGTCTATTAATCCAATAGAGCCTTCCGTGCCGTAGCCTTGTTTCCATTTATTTTTAGCCAATACGTAACCAATTTCTACGCTCCCTGGGCCTGGACTGGGATCTAGCATAAACAGCCCTACAAACTCTCCTAGTTGAGAATCGTAGCTAGATGTCGCATTGAGTAGGTTATCGATGTCTATTGCTTCCGTTCCTTTTTCAAAGGCAACTAAGCAGCTAGCCGGATTTCCCGCTTTCCAGGAGTCTACCCATGCTTGAGCTGTTTCATCTGATTGTTCACGTGTCAGTGGTATTTCCTGCTGAACATACTTCATTACGGTAGAATCTTCGTAGAGCTGATAGACTTTATTAAAATCTCTAGGCTCAAACGAGCGCATGATCAGATTGCTAGTTTCTAAAACACATCGCAGATCTGCTTTAGAATTAACGCATTTTACTTTAATGCTTGAATAAGCGGAGTTCATTAACATCAATTCCAACATAAAATTAATAAAAAATAATTTAATTTGATTCTTTGTAAATGCCATAAAGGATAAGTCCATTTTTTAATGTCTTGAGTGACTTTTTAACTTCTATTGCCTCATCTCGTGTGAATATGTTTTTTTCATCTTGCTTTGAAACAAGTAGTGAAATACTTCTAAAAGCCTCGCATATGTCGTGTCTAAATGTTTTTTCTTCCGCTTTAGATTTAAATAATTTTGTCATATAATTAGCTTTCAATCAGGCTCATTAATTCAGATTTAGAAATAAGCTCATCTTTTTCTAAGAGATCAAATCGATTACTAAGGGCTGATCGTGAAAAATTTAGGGTTTTAGCTAATGATCTCAGGCTCGTTTTCTTATCGTTTGATTTGTCATTTTCACGAATTAATTTAATGATAGATAAAAGAAGCTGATTTGTGCATTGAAGAAAGGAGATATTTGTTAAATTTATATTTAAAACTACTTTGCTAGTATCTGGGAATTGTTGTTTAATCCTTTTTTTATTCACTTCAATATCTGAAATCCGTTCTGGCAGGGAGGAGGGTGTTATAGTGTTTCCAGTTACGAAAAGACGTAATTCATTTACTATTTCAGACAACTCTGAAATATTTCTATTTTGATAGTCATAGGACAGAAGAACATCCATTGCGCTATTATGAATTGTGTATGGTCCGTTTGGTAATTCTGAGATGAAGTGTTCTAAATAATCATAAATTTCATGTGCTCGCTCTCTTAAAGGTAACAGATTAATTCTAGAAGCCAGCAAATATCTAATAAAGTCAAAATAGTATTTTCTAGGGTTTTTAAATTCATCGATTGAGCATGTTGAAGTAGCTGCGACTTTAATTTTCTCTTTTTTGTTTTTAGAAGTAATAAACTGAGTGAGTTCTTCTTGATGATCTGAAGTGAGGTTCTCGATTCCATCAATGAATAGCCAGCCTCCAAAAGAGTTTGAGATTTGTTCGACTATTGATTTCGATGGATCTAGAGGCTTTTCAATTTTTAAGCGTGGAATGAGAGGAGAAAGATAAGACTCAAGTAGCTCAAGAGCAAAACTTTTACCCGTGCCGGATTCTCCTGTAATCAGGATGCCGTCTATTAAATGGGAATCCATAATCATCGGGATTTTACGTCTAATTTTGCGCATGGTGCTGCCAATGACAGTCTTTGTATTATCAATAAAATTACTTTTCTTCTGATTTTCTAAAATTTGTGACGTTAACCCTTCCATGTATACTCTCAAGAAGTGTTTTGCTTGATATTCTGTCGTGCTTTGCTTTGAAATGAACTCATCAACACCAGCTAGGCGTGCAGCTTTCACGTTATCGGCGCTAGCATAATTCGAGTACATGAGAATAGTTATGAGCGGAAAGCGCTTTCTGATTTCTTTGGCTAGGGTAATTCCATTCACGTTAGCTTTTAGTTCCAAGTCTAAAATAATGATTTGAGGATATGGACCTTTTTTTAATTTGTTCAAAAGAGCTACAGGGGTTTTAAAGGAACTAATCTTTAGTTTTACTAAACTAACTTCATTAAGAGAGTTCTTTAATGCTACAAGATCTGATTCACAATCATCTAAGTGGTATATCTCAATTTTTTTCATAATTTTAACTTTGACAAAACCTAGCAGAGGTACTTCAATGTTTCAAGTTCAAAAAATAGAGTGGGTTGGCCTATGACTCTCAAAACTGGTACATATCCAGGCCAAATTTAGAAATTAATCGATATTTTTTAGATAAGAAAAAATTTAGAAATTGAAAAATCCTCATAATTTCATATATTTAAAATTTATTGACTTACTCTAAAATCAGAGCTAGTAAGCGTACGATCTTAAAAAACGTATTATTTAAAAAAAATATGAGAATTGAACAAATCGTATTTACGACACTAAAAACAGTTACTAACAAGTACAACTTCGTAGCTCCAGTTCCGATAATCGACGCAATGAACTGCGAGGCACGCGAAGAAGAGGCAGCTAAAAGAGAATCTACAGCGATTCAAGAGGCGCAATTACTTTTTAAACGAAAATACATCAAGGAGGTTTAGGGTGAACGAGAGAAAGAATTTAGGGGATTTTTTGAGAGGAGCGAGAGAGGTTCAAAGTGTCTCTCAGCTCTATGTGGCGTCTTGCTTGGGGCAGAAAAACACGAGCTTTGTTTCTAGAATAGAGAATGGATTTAAAATTCCGTCGCTTGAAACATCAAAAACGCTGGTGAGGGTTTTAGGATTAAGCCCGGAGAGGCTCGCGAGAATGCTTTTAGACGTGGAGCGGGTAAGAATTATGGAGTCCATGGGGGTATTGCTATGAGCCGATTTAGCGGAGGATGGGTTGGGCAGTATCGCTATGATGCGATTTATCGGATCGGTAATCGTAGGTACGAGTTACTCGGATTTTGGAGTTACTTGTTGGCAATAGCTTCGCGTTATAAAATCTCAATCCAGCATCAAGGGGAGGCTGCCCTTTTTCCAGCTGGGACAATTGTAACTTCACTAACTGAGCTTGCTCGATCTAATAAAAAATCTGATTTGATGCGTATTCGTCGAATGCTGTGCTCATTGAAAAATTTAGGTCTCATTGACCTTTCAAAGAGCACTCGAGGACAGGTGATTTCGATTCTCGATTGGGAAGAAAAATACGTCCATTTAGGCGAAAAAGAGGCTGAAAAAGGTCAAAAAATGAGTGACCAAATGATTACCCAAAAGTTAACTCAGTGTTACCCAGGTGAGTTGGTTCAGAATGGGTTAACTAATCAGAATGATGATGTAATTTCAATTCAGAAAATTTCTATCGTACCTGAGCGTTACCCACTTGTTACTAACTCGTTACCAAACCGTACCCTTAATGGAGAAAGAGAAGAAGAAAGAGAAGAAGAGAGAGTCAATCTGCTTGCAGCAGATCCCCTTGCATCCCATTCACTAAAATCTCAACCAGGAGAGAAATTCGGAGAAGTAAAACAGGCAACAGGAGAAACAAATCGGGAACACCTTCCATCGAAACAAAGAGAAGCTGAGCGGAAACTCCCCTCGGAGCTGAACCCCTCCCCCCGAGATTGCGGCGCACCCCCCTCCCCACCGGCGCCAGCTGCCTTGCTGAAAGTCTGGAACGAATACCGAGGAACTTTGCCCGAAGCGAAAGCTCTCACTACGTCTCGCAAAAAGTTTGCAGCATCTCGTTTACGAGAGTGTGCTGATTTAAATTACTGGGCCACGGTTGTTCAAGTTCTGGCATCCAGTCCATTTTGCACAGGCGAGAACGACAGGCAATGGCGCGCAGGTTTCGATTTCCTACTCAAGCCAAACACGCATGTGAAAGCAACGGAAGGAGCATATTCTGAATATAATTCCAAGCCTAAACTAAAACCCAGAACGATTGAGGAAATTTATCGATGATCTCAAAATATATTTTCGAGGAGCCTCATGTTGCAAATCTGGCAGAGGTTTACGTTGAGGCCAACAAGGAACTTTTACTTCCATTCCCATCCGTGCCACTGGATCGGTTTCCTGCTTTTACTGCTCTCATTGGCGGATTCCGGTCAAGAGAGTATTCTATTCTTTGTGGTTCAACAGGAACTGGTAAAACCACATTTGTTGCAAACGTATCAACTTCACTTCTTCTGCAGGGAGTTCCACACTTTGTTGCTTCAGTTGAGACGGGGCGGACAGATTTTGTAAAACGCATGATGTCAGCTCTTGCCCGAGAAGACTGGAACGGCGGTGATGCAGTTGCTAGGCTGCATACTACATCAAATTACAATAAAATGCGTGCCTAAAACAGTGGAATATTTATTAAATTATAATTATATAAATTTTGGTTGAATGAATGTTTTGACGTGGTGAATCTGCCTACTTTAGGTCATTTCATCTCGATTAATTTGAATTTGTGGGAAAAATGATGAGACGGAATAATGAGATCATAAAAATAGTACGAAGATACCGAAGAATCTTGTGTTCAAGGGGTGTGTGGAACCTCAGAAACTTTAAAACCCTTTCCGTAATCGGAGCTTTATTCTGTATCAGCTGCTCCCATGAGATGACGCAAGATTTGGAACAGACTGAAGCGAAGCCAGAACCTTTAATGATAGAGCCTATTTTACGCTTCAGTGAGTTCAATCGAAGCGATTTTGCATCTCATTATGGCTCCATTGAGAAATTTACTCTTAAGGAAGAAGTTCTTGAAAAAAAAAGGAAGGAACTCGCCAATGTCGGTGTTCATGAAATAGATCTGACTCAAGCCCATGGTACGCGCGCTTATGAGTTACGCTCACCTGGAAACTCTGCGAAGATCATCCTGAAACCTAAAATGGTATTCAGGAGCTCTTTATTTGGGGATAGAGCGCATATTGAAGAGAGAGAAAACTCGGATTTATCCATTTCAGTTAACGTAGCTTTTGCAGATGGAATGGTTTCTCAAATTCCTACCGGATTAGGGAGTCAAAGTCTTCCTAGGCAGATCTTAATTGCAAATCCCACTCAATTCATTGCAGATTTAACCGCACGAATCAGTGCAGCTCCTGAGTTTTTATCAAAAATTCCTTGTCCAGAGAGTATTCGGATTTGGCTAGGAGATCAGTCTTTTCCTGTTCGTTTCAATACTCATTTGATCTCTTGCCCTGTGAATACCTTCTTTCCTGCTGAGCTCTTATTGAGCAGGGCTCAGTGGAAAACCTTAAAAAGAGGATTCCTCAGGGCAGGGGCACTGGAAGTAGAGGCAGAAATTGACTTATCAGCGCCTGTAGTGACGGAGTATGTGAATTTTACTCTTCACAAAAGGGCAATTCATTCCTTTTTAGATGCCCACCTGGCTGCTCTGGGGATTCAAAATAGTATTTATGGAGTGCGTGTCACTCAATCCGTCCTGAATCAGCTTTTGGCTGACTTGCAGAGGGAGTTACAAACTGATTTTGAGGAGGAACAATTAGTATCTTTTAAGGAGTCTGTGGTTTCAGATTTTTTCGAGAGGCGCAATACTTGTCCAGAAAGAGAAAATGCCTGTTTCACGCTGAGGCCTTGGAATGCTCAGAATCCGGTAAATCCCTACGTATTTCCTGTGAAAAAAGAGCAGTATCTGGGAAGGCCTATGTTTTTAAGAGCACGCTCTCTATTAACAGATGAGCTAGCAGAGAGGCAGCCTGTTCAAATCCGAGCAAGTAACGAAAGCCCACTGCATCCGGTGACTGCGCAATCTCCACCTGCTCTGAGTCGAACAATGCGGACAGTGGGTGAGGGAGAGATTTTAGAAATCGAGATCGAGCGGGTTTCTGCAGGAACTCTCGCTCTGAATCAAGCGGTAGAAAATTTGGAGAATTATACTCACTGTAGGAATCCCTATTCAGCGTGCCACGCGGGGCAATGGGTCTACATAGGAGATCCTGGGGCTCACATGCTGTACCATGTTCAGCCTATTATTAATTACATTAATGCCAACCTCCCAGCCTTTCCCTATGTATCGGGAATGGACTGGATGATGAATAAAATGAATGCTTATTATGCTGCCCATCCGAGATGTGCAGCTGACGCTGATTTTGCAACACGCCATTATCCGAATGCTCTCCCCTTGCCGAATTTTCCTTACCGTATCGGAGGAGCCTTTCCACCGCCAGCTGGAGTGATTGGATACTATGAGTTTCAATGTACCGACTTACAGCACAATCAATGCGATCCAGCTGACTTAGAGCAGCGCTGGAGAAGGAGTACGACTTGGAGCATCCCTATTGCTCAGCCCCAGTTACACGCTCTTCCAGCAATCACTCCCATAGAAATGGACGCTGTTTTAGAGGGATTGAGTCTTCAATTTAGTTCCACCGAGGCTGCTCAAAGAAGAAGAACACTGTGTCCTTTGAGGCAAATGCCGGTGGAAGTTCTAGGGCAGAGGATTTTGGTCACTTTAGAAAATAATGAGCACTGTGCTCCTTTTAACGCGCTCAATAGAAGAGAGAATCATTTTCCTTTCCTCAGTGTGTTGAATAAAAGCTCTATTGCGTCTGAATTTAAATGTGGAACGTTGGTTGAGGATTCAACGGGGATCAGAAACTACCGCTGCATGAGAGCAAATGGCCAAGAAGAGGTGAGGGATACCA
>CAIYTD010000072.1 GCA_903928955.1 Oligoflexia bacterium
CAATAAATTCTTATGCTGCAATCTCTAAGGACTGCTTAATAATATTTGATGACTTTCTCGCAAAAAATGGAAAGCAGGCGAGTGAAACGGAATCAGAAATATCAGAAGCGTCTATCTCGTCTGATATAAAAGCTCAATATGCAATGGTTTTAAAAATTCAAAAGTTCATAATAAAGGAAGACTATCAGCTTCCGAATGGGATATCTCTGGAAAGATTTAACGAGTGTTTCGTTCAAGGCAAAGCTTTTTTAGAAGGTCATGAAAAAGGCATCTCAGAAGCATTATGCACAGTTAGCACTCGCAGAAAAAGCAGTATTCCACAAGCGTCTATTAAAAAAAACGCCGCTGTAGAAATTGCGTCAAAATTTGATTTTGATGAATCTCGATTTATTTTAGGATTAAAAAAAGTATTTAATATCACTAAGAATAACCCATTTAAATTCTTCGATACCATTATTTCTGCGCTGAGAAGTAAAGAACCAGTAAAGGAAGAATGGCTGAAGTTTTTTGAAAATACTGATATTCAACCTCTAGAACGTGAAATGATCGTTGCCGTTTTAACTGCTCAGAATCCTCAACAACACAGAAACGACTCTGAAATTTTAACTCAGCCTAATCCCTATTCTAATGCTATTTTAAAAGGATATGAGCTCGCCGCTACCAGGAGATCCATTCCTAGGGAGCATTTAGAAAAGGCACTACCTTTTATCAGCCTCAGCTTATTCGTCAAAAAACTAAACGATGAACTAGCTGCATGGAAAGCGAATCCAAAAACGGATCTCATGCCTATCTACCAAACACTTCAAGAGATTCAAAAGCTGGTCTCTTCTATTGAGAAAATGAAAATAAATAATTATAATCCTTTCAAATCTGGGAAGATAGAGCCATTTCGACTCTCTCTGTTAGAGGCCCACGCAGCAAAAAATTCTTTGAAATCGTTTGAAGCAATTTTAAAATCAGAGATTTCACGCTTAAAATTACTTTTAGACGCGCGCCAATTAGATGCTCACGCACTAGCTACACTTACACTTGAAAATCTAAGTCGTTATTCAACCGATCTTATCAGCTATGATCCCGCGGTTTTTTCTAAATTGACTCAAAGGGAACCCATTTATAGTAAATCATCTACTATTAACAACAGTGAAATGGAAGGTCCTGAAAGTAAAAAATCGGCTATCATAGTAGATTGGATTAGAGAAATGGATGTCGTTTTTATTACTAAAACAGGAGGTCAAAGGCAAAGCATTGGAGAGCTATTTAGGCAATATAAACAGAAAAATCACCCTAAAAATCAAGACAACGCGGAAGTACTTCGTTTTTTTTTAGATCATCTCATTGATGAGGTAGGGCATGAGCTCTCCTTAAAAAAAATATTTAAAAATCTTGATGAATCAAAAAAAGCTGCACTTACTCTTTTCCTTCTAACTACTCAAAGACAATCAGCAGATGTTTTGGGTGATTTAATGGTTTTGGATAAAGCTAATGATGAATGGTCTGATTATTCTTACGTAAATATAGGAAGTGGAGTTAATTTTATAGATCTAAATGAGCTCAAGGTTTTAAATTATAAATTTATGAAAATAAGGGAAAGAGAAAATGAAGAGAATCAGAAACCTTTTCCAGCTATTTTCTCCTTTGAAACTCACTGTGATTCTCTCAGTCATTGCGAACAGTTTACAAGCCGCATTACACCACTCAATGATCAATCAGTTAAATTTTCGCAAGACGCCCTGAAAGGAAAAGGCGCACTTTTTAATTAGTATCAAGTGATTTGCGGCAGAGCGGGGTTGCTAGAGTTTATTTTCTCTTTTTCTTCTTATTCTCAAAGATAAAGTCAAGGTCAAGTGAATAGTCCGTCTGGAGTGTTTTTTTATTTTTCAAATAGACTGTAGGATTGGATCATCTCCTATGGTAGCTGGGCAGGGAACAAACTGATTGTTCGATTCAGTTAGATCACAAGGAGCCTAGCATCGCATGTTACATTCATTTTCTTATATGATCTTATCAGGTACTGCTTTTTTTATTTCCACATCTTCTCTTCCGAATTCTCCGTTTCATTCTGCACTCAGCTGTCCTTCAAGAGGAGGTCCCTGCTTTTTTGAATCCGGTCTTTCGCGGGGTGCAAGCTTGCGAAGTCCGAAGCGGTTTAAATTACAGAGAACAGTGGAATCAGACGAAGCATTTAAAACTTTTCAGAATATAAATCCAGCATGGATCGGTTTAACAGAAGAGTGTTTGAACAATCGAAAAACTCAAGAGACTATCAACGAGTGTGTGATTTGTTTTGAACCTCTCAGTATTAAAATTGTTGGAACAAATTATACTGAATGTGGTCATTTACTGTGTAAACCCTGTGCTAAGATTAGGAAATAGACGTTCTATTTTTTTTGATTTTTTGAAATTTCTTCCTGGATAATTGTTTCTATTCTTTCTATTGAGTCCTTTATGAATAAAATATCTTTTGAGGCTGAAGTCTCACCTCGTAGGATTTTAATCTGAGAGATAGGAAGTTTAAGTAATTTTTTTAAAAATTGAAGGAGCTCTTCATTGGCTTTCCCTTCTACAGGAGGCGCTGCAACTCGAATTTTTAATCGGAGAGGATCGCCTTGAAGTCCTACGATTTGAGTGTGAGATGCTTGGGGCTGTATTTTGAGTCGAAGGGATATCCCTTTTGCGCTGGATTGAATCCAGTGAGTTTCTTTTTTCATTTTTTTTTACCACGCCTTAGGCGTTGACAGTCTATTGGCTCGATTGTAGTTTAGGGATTCAATGGATTGGATTGCCCTCGTTAAAACCATAAAAACATGGACTGTTTCTTTTTGCGTTTTCAGTATTTGTTTCGTGTCTCTCAACCTTTTACGGCGCTCCATTCTTCAAAAGTTTGATCCTAGTCTCAGTTCTCAGAGTGGCCCCTTTAAAAAAGAGCCTGTGATCCAGATTAACGAATTGCTCATTCAGCTTTTAAAGAGGACTCGACTTTCGTTTTTGTTCTTTTGGGCTGTTTTTGCCGGGATGTTATTTCATAATACTCCTGATTATGTAGTCGAGTTTGCTAGAAAGTTCATTTTTTTTATTTCCATGGTTCAGATTGGAACCTGGTTGAGTTCAGTGATTACCTTTTGGATCGATCACACCGTGAAGCTCAAGTTGGCGGAAGATTTGGCAAGTGCTTCTACGATGGGTTTGATGAACTCTTTAGCAAAGTTTGCTCTCTATGGACTCTTAGTTCTCATTATTTTAAATAATTTTGGGATTGATATTTCTGCTTTTGTCGCTGGATTAGGGGTTAGCGGTATTGCTGTAGCATTGGCAGTACAAAATATTTTAGGAGATCTTTTTGCTTCATTAACAATTGTGCTGGATAAGCCTTTTATTGTTGGAGACTTAATTGTTGCCGGTGATTTCACTGGATATGTCGAACGCATTGGACTGAAAACAACTCACATTCGAAGTATTTCGGGAGAGCAATTGATTTTTCCGAATGGTGATTTGCTGAAAAGCAGAATTCGTAATTTTAAAAGAATGGAGGAAAGGCGTATTCTCTTTCTATTGCATATTGAGCATACTACACCGCATAAGAAATTAATGAACATCTCTTCTCTGTTAAAGAATGTCATTGATCATCAAGTTCAAGCTCGATTTGAGCGAGCAAACTTGAAATCACTGGGTCTCATTTCAATAGACTATGAGATTGTTTATTGGGTAACAGATCGAGATATGAATGTTTACACCCGTGTCCACGAATCCCTTTGTCTCGAAATTCTTCGGAGATTGAAAAAAGAGGAGATTTTGTTAGCGCGTTTTACTCCAGTGGTTCCTTTTAAGGATTTCGACTATTCTTCCGTCAGCGAATCTTTTTCCATGTTATAAACCTAAAAATGCTGGCAAAAAAAATTGTAGTCGGTACGTTTCAGTGCAACTGTCGGATACTCGTTTGTCCTGTAACAGGGGAAGCGTTGATCGTTGATCCGGGAGATGAGCCACTGCAGATTCTAAAAGCTTTAGAAGGCATAAAAACCTCGGCAGGGCTTTCGGTTCGGGTGAAGTATCTTTTTCATACTCATGGTCATCTGGACCATATTGGTGGAACTCGAACCGTACGAGAATCTTTGTCAGAAGCAAGACCTCAAATTGTTCTTCATCGGAGTGATGAGCCGCTTTACTCGAGTCTGAAGATGCAGGGGCAGCTGTTTGGAAAGCAGTATGAAGAGCCCCTCTCTGTGGATCACTATATACAGGATGAAGAAGAGATGCAGGTCGGGCAGCTGAAATTATCCGTTTTGCATACTCCAGGGCATAGTCCTGGTAGTGTCTGTCTCAGACTGCATCAGGACACGGCTTTAGGGGTTCCTGAAGTTCTTTTTACAGGGGACACACTTTTTCAAGGAAGCGTAGGGCGAACGGATTTGTGGGGGGGAGATCAGGATCAAATGTTTCAAAGTATTCATCAGCGTCTTTTGGTTCTGGATGGAGATACGCAAGTCTGCCCAGGGCATGGTGCTGATACTCAGATGGGTATTGAAAAGCTGCAAAATCCATTTCTTCAGTAAACGACGAGGTATTTGGTGTTGGACCGAGCATTAAAATTTCAAGTAGAACATGAAATCATCGATTCATTGGGGACCGGGAGAGCCCGAGCTGGACGGATTCAATTAATGGGTTCGAAAGGGCGATCGCATGAAATCCTTACTCCTGTTTTTATGCCTGTGGGAACCGCTGGAACAGTGAAAGGGATTACAACACAAGAGCTGAAGACGATGAGAGCTCAAATCATTTTAGGAAATACCTATCATCTTTATCTGAGACCCGGTCATGCCAGGATAGAGAGGTTGGGGGAGCTTCAACATTTTATGGCTTGGGATGGCCCGATTTTGACCGATAGCGG
>CAIYTD010000073.1 GCA_903928955.1 Oligoflexia bacterium
ATGGAGTTTACCCGACTCCGATACCTATCTAAACAGCCTCTTTTGACTCCTGCTCAGTACAAAAAATACCTAGAATCACTCACAAAAGATCCCCCTCCCCCAACTGACTCCTCTTAGCAAAAATCGATTCATTTAATAATTAGCGTCTCATATCAGGATATCTTTAAAAGGGTAGTCCGGTACTTTAGACGTCGTACTTTTGAAAATCAATTTATACTTTTCTTCAGGTGGTCTTGAGAAAAAAAAGCTGCAGCAGTTTTTAGGATTAAGTTTACCTGTTTAAGTTCATTGTTCTCTTTTTTTAATTTTTTAATCTCGTCCTGCTCAGGAGAACTTACAGGAGCCTGTGATTTTTCATTCTTCCCGGCGGATAGTCTTTTTCTCCAAGCATGAATATTTACATCTGGAATTCCTAACTGCTCGGCAGCCTTTGAGACAGACCCTAGACTGGCTGCCAGCTCAATTGCCTGCTTCTTAAATTCAACTGTATAAACTCTACCTGTACCCATTTAAACTTACCTTTGTTGACACATTTTATCATATATTTTCGTGTCCATCAAATCGGGGTAGGTTCATTCCGTAAGCAGGTCGCCCAGTACGACAAGTGCGTCTTCAGCATCTCTTCGGCTTCGATTGTTTGGTACGGAGAAGGCCCGCGCGTCGAACACTCCGAACATTCCAGTTTCTGGATCATAGCCAGATGACGTCATTAAGCTGCCATCCCCACGCAAATAGGGCTGGCGGGTCAGGCCATTCAATACGGGAAGGTGAGGATAACTCGTCGAATCAAAAAGTACTGCAGCATGACGGGATGGTGGATCGGTGCGTACCCAGTCTTGAGAGCGTGAATCATAGCGCTCCCATGTCGCTGCACTGGCGAGTGCCCTCACTAATGCGGGCTGGCTGATTTTTGAATCTTTGTGTCTCTTATCCCAGGGGCAGTTGTAACTGCGGTGATTAGACCCCCTCTTTGATAGTATTTTCGACTTTGAGCTAATTCCCTTTCAGCTGCATCTACAACACGGTGAATTTCTTCCGCAACGACACGAATGGTCGGTTTCATTCTGGCTGCATTGATCTCGATGCCAAGGTATTCGAGTAAATCCCGAATGTGGCGCTGACTGCAATGGCCATGCAAGCACTTGAATCCACCAATAGGCCAGCTTTCGTCCGGTTCAAAATAAGCCGTACCGTTGTCGATGGCTCCGGTGTGTATTTCCACCCAAGGGCAAGTGATATCATGCTTGCCGTTTCCGAGTGGTGTCTTATAAAGACCGCGTTCCCTCAATTCAGTGAGTATCGTGTTTTCTTCAGGTTTAGGAATCCATACGGAATCAGTGTCTTCAGGAGGTGCTTGCTGGGCTCGATCCTTGGTTCTCTTAGGGCGAGACTGCCTCCCTTGAGGTATTTCTACTTGTAGCCCCGACAGCAGTTCTTCGATCGAGTAATTTAAATCAGGCGAGAAACTCACCATCCTACATAGGAATTCTGGAGTGTGCTTTCCATTCACTGCCACTGGTAAACGCGCCAAACGTGCACGGGGTCCATTGGCTCCTGGATCGCAAAGTCCCGCTGCTATAATTGCATTCATGAGACGATCTACAAGGACCCCGTCTACTAAAGGTTTGCGCAGGACATATCCGACTTGATAATTACCAGGTGATGTTCCAAGTAACCATGTTGGTGGTAGGGTCATGCGTTCCATTGGTACCTTGGTTCCAATATCATCGAGCATCAGTGCATGGAGCGCAGCGAATTGCGCTTTCATGCGTCGATATCGGCCTGATTCATCTGGACGGAACGAAGCCAGTGAGAAGTAGTTATTCGAGCTAGGCGTTAATAGGGTGTCCTGTTCCGTCCATGGGAATCCAAACCATGCTGTTTTTGGGACCATACTTGGGTTCCCCAAAAAGCTAACCAATATGGGTCGTACCTCTCCTTGGAGATTGCTGAAAACGGTTCTCAGAAAATCATGATTACTGATAGGAACGGTTTCACTGGTTTTACCGGTTTTAGTTGAATCATTCGAAAAATCTGTCTGGGAAGCAGTAGGTGCAGGTCCACTCATACTGATCGCTCCCCGCCCTTGTCAGAGGTAGATACTCTTCGCAAAGATTCCGCCCAGGCGATCAGATCACTCTTTCGATACCGAACAGCTCGGCTATAAATCTTGATATAGGCTGGTCCACCTCCACTTATTCTCCAAGCCTGAAGCGTACGAGTTTTGAAGCCGAGGAATTGGGCTGCTGCATCTTCTCTTAACAGTGATTCGAGATCATACTTTTCGCCATTTTGTACCATAGTCCCCCCTTTGAGGTCGGTTTAGGGACACGATAATGGGGGAGAGCCATGAATAGCGGCTATTTGGGTCTGAGAAAAAATTTTTTGGTTATTTTTTTGGCACAAATAGCTGCTATTTATGGCAACACGGCGCAACGTAAATGCGATTTAGATCTCTTTATTCATGATAGAAACATAAGCCTTGAAGGTTTTGAGTCTGACACGCACTCGTTTTAAGTGCTTTCCGTCGGTACTGGTTTTTTCGTAAGAGATTTCTTTGATCTTTTTCTTTGTTCGAACAATTTCAATATTCCGAATCGGCAAATCCTCGCACAGAGATGCGATGAAATCTCCATCCTTCTCAGTCGACTCTAGCTTTTGAATGACCTCATAGGGCTGAGGCTTTTCCATTCTTTTGCAAATTTGGAAGATAAGCTCTTTAAACGGCGATCGGTAGCCCTTCTTGTTGCGTCCCCCTACTTTTCCATTTGCTTTTAACTGAGACTTGATCGCCGACTGTATCATTTCTCGCTGTTCCACTTTGATGAGCGTGCCAATATGATGCCCCAATGCGGATGCGAAATACTGCTCCTGCGGTAATAGTGCCGCATTGGCAGCAGCAGCGAGTTCAGCTGCCTCCCAGGCCGTCCAATTATCATGGGTAGGTTGGGTACGATTTCCCAGGACTTGAGTTGCTTTGGGCGACACTTCAAACTTCAACTCAAAACCAGGCTGAGGTGTCAGTTCTCTCCAAATGTCCCTTTCAATCCCAAGCTCTATCAAGCGGCGATTCGCGAACTCAAAGACCGCGTTTAAATAGCCTTTGTGAAGTAAACTTGGATCATCTTTGGCTGCCTGTGCTAAAATAATGACCTTTTCAAGAAACCCTTTGATCTCCGGTTGTTTGAGTAGTTTGGTAACCGCCTCCTCAATTTCCTCCTTCGAAAAGGACTCAAAAAAACTTTTCATTTTTGGGCCCTGGTGTGGCTTCATTTGATTGTTGATCCTTCGTCGACCATTGCCGAAGTCCCTTGAGTTGGAATATTCGGGTTCTGCTGCGCTATCGTCATAATTTTCGCACCATGACTATCAAGAACATCCCGCATCTGCTTCTGTTCCAAATGGGCATATCGCTGAGTTGTTGATTGATCGGCGTGATTTAGAATTTTCCCAACGAGATACAAACCGCTTCCGCTCTGTGCTAGCCAAGAACCGACCGTGTGGCGGAGGTCATGAATTCTGACATCATTAAGACCGGCACGCTCGCGGACACGTACCCAGTTTTTTTGCAAGCTGGTTAGCGCTGAGCCTTTCAAGTGCCCCACAAAGATATAGGGATTCCCTTTTTCGCGAGGGATTTTTTCGAAAATTTCGACGGCTTGCGGAGATAACGGTAAGTCCAAAGGGTCCCCTGATTTGGTATCGGAGATTTGCAAACTCCATTGTCCTCCTTCACGTTTAGAAAGTTGGCTCCACTGGGCCTTGAGCAATTCGGACCTTCGAAGGCCCGTCAGAAGGTAAAGCCAAAATGCGGACCTGATATAGATATTGGGTTCTAGCTCAATGCTTTTGGCAAGCTTTGGCATTTCATCTTCGCGGATGTATCGCTTACGTTTTATTTCTGGGAATTTCTCAATTCCCCTCGCAGGATTTACCAAGTTGTCAGGAGTGAATCCCCATTCACGAGCACATTCCCACATCTTGGAAAGAAGAGACTTTGTCCTGTTTGCTTCATAATGCGAAGTCTTTCCAATTTTGTGATGGAGGCTTGAGACATCTGTGCGGTGTATCTGGTTTACTTTGAGTTTGTTCCAATGTGGAACTATGTAGCGATTGATAAGGCGTTGATCTTCTTGCCAACTTTTCTTATGAGGCTTCGAATACCTTTCCATATAGGCGAGGCAAAGCTCTCCGACAGTCATTGCGCTATTCGAATCTTTCCGTTGAGCTAGGGGATCTGTTCCACGATCTACTGTTGCCAGCTTCTGTCGAGCGTCTGTCCTTGCCTCATCGAGTGTTTTGATTCCGTAGACCCCTAACTTCATCAGCCGCTGTCGACCGTTGAAACGATAAAATA
This sequence comes from Oligoflexia bacterium, assembly GCA_903928955.1. Taxonomy (GTDB): domain Bacteria; phylum Bdellovibrionota; class UBA1018; order UBA1018; family UBA1018; genus CAIYTD01. The sequence continues at coordinate 4,358 of CAIYTD010000073.1, forward strand.
GAACAAAGGTCTTTTGGCCAGAGGGGTAGATCCTTACTCCAAAATTTCGGATTTGAGTGTCCCATCGGATATCTTTTGATTTTGGGCTTCCTTCGTGGATCGCTCTATCAATGTAAGCTTTTGTGAGATTGAGTGTCTTTTTCCTTACTTCTGAATTCATACCTATCACCTAAGATTTCTTTTCGAGATCTTTCTCCAGCTCTGCTTCAAGTTCTTCAATGCTTGGTAAATTCGTTTTGATGTTTTCAGGGAGAGCTTCGGTGAGGCGATATTCCGCGAGTCCTATGGGCTTGGTCATGTCTCGCAATGCGTATTCAGCCAAAACCTCATTCTTACTTTTGCAAAGAACTAGGCCCATAGACGGATTGTCTGTGGGGTGTTTTAAAGTGCTATCTAATGCAGATAGATAGAAGTTCATTTTACCTGCAAATTCTGCCTTGAATTTACCAGATTTGAGTTCAATCGCTACAAAGCAACGCAGTTTGAGATGATAGAAGAGGAGATCAATATAAAAGTCTTCTCCAGCTACTTCCATATGGTATTGGTGTCCAACAAATGAAAATCCAGCTCGTGATGCAGTTGCAGCACGCCAGAATACACGTAACGCATGCCATAGGGCATGAATCGAATGACATAG
>CAIYTD010000074.1 GCA_903928955.1 Oligoflexia bacterium
AGGAGTCGATTGATTATCGCTCAAACAAATAGCAGTCTCGCCCGGAAAGCATGCTCCTTTTACTGCTCGATGCACCCCTATTTGAATTCCCCCGCCTAAAATCATTTCAGGAACAGGGTCTTCTTCCACGGGTAAGTCGGTTCGATGATTCGGAACCCTATGAAGATTCGGAGCAAGATGAGGCAGAGTCTGAGGATCTGTCTGGACAGTAACATTTTCATCAGCCCCAAATTTAACTTGAATAGTACCGTTTTTAAGTCCTTGTTCAATTTCCGCTTGCCGTGCTGCCTGGACTTGATCGGTATCAAATTCAGTCACAGGAGCAGGTTTTCCTAAAGCTGCAACTCCGTTTTCAGCTAATTCTCTATAATCGAAAGAGAGGGTTTCCTGCTCCCCTGACTCTGCAGGAGGGGTGTTCAAATTTGCCCAGATTTGGCCCCATTGTTTGTCTAAAGTGACTTCAAAATTGTTTGCAAGGGCTGTTTGAGCGCCGCCATTGGCTGAAACCAATCAAAAGAAGTAAAACAGTCAAATTATTTTTTTTCTTGAGAAAGGTTTGTTAATATTTTTTTTAGCAAACCTTCACTAAAATATTCAATTTTTACTTCCTCTTTTAACTCAGAAATTATCTTATCACAAAGGCCCAGACCCTGCGTGTCCAGTATCTTTATTAGATCCAAGTTAATTTTTCGTTCGTTGTCGTCCATTTTAACTACATATATGTAACGATCTACCCATATTTGTATCTCATTCCATAATTTATCGCTGATAGATAATTCTCTTTGGGATAAATAATTGCCATCCAAATCTCTTATACCCGTAGATCTGTAGTTTGCATCTAATATTAAATATCTCATAAATTATTCCGATTATTTCTTAGGATTAAATTGCCTATGAAATATGATTTTAGTGTCTGGATTAACTGCCATTTCGAATTCTCCTTCAAGCACTCTGGTTTCGTAACCTATAATTTCCCCAGTTGCATTTTTTATTGAAATTCTAGAACCATTCATAGAACCTTTTCAGTTGACTGTGGATCTCTATCAATAACTTCAGGGCTTGCGATGCACCAAGCATCAGTCGTTACGAATAAGACGCTAGTTAGGAGAGTTTTAAAGCAAATAGAGATCTGTATGGAGAACTATCTAAAAAACAGGTCCATTCCCTTTTAAAATCGATAATTCTTCCGTCTTCACTTGGCATGTATCTTACCAAGTGTTTTATAGACTCTGGATAGTCAAAATCCGCGTAAATACTCTCTATAATAGCAAGTGGATCTTGAAATTTGTCTTGGTTTAAATAAAGCCAAAAAAGAGCCAAAAATAAACATCTATCAGAAGTTTCGGGCGGTAATTTATGGGTCGTACAAATCTTGTCGAGCGTTCGTATTATGTCCTCAATTGAATCATGTTCCGTTTTAGAAGCAAGTTCCAATTCAGCCTCAGAATATACTGCATTCAACTCAATGACTTTAACAGCAAAATCAACGGCTCCAAGCGGATGAATTAATTTATGTGTAACTGCAAAACAAATGTCCTGCCATTGTAAATCCTTTAAAGCCAATAAGAATTGTCGATCGATTTGTAGAAAATTCATATACTTTACTCCTATGGATGACCAGGTAAACGAGCTGGATTTTGATTTGGAAAACCTGTAGTTTTACCACCTTGTATAAATCTTTGATGAACTAGAGTATTTTCTTGACCAGCGATCCATTCAAAAATTCCAACGTCGCCATTTAGAGAACCCTCAACTTGCAATAGATTTCGATGGATTCCGTCTCCACCCCGAATTGTGAACGATCGCCCGTTTTTTGCTGCAGCCTCAAGCGCAAAGGATGCTATGGTGGACCCCATTGTCTAGACAAAAAATCTCATTTTTTCATTATTTCCTGAGTTCTTCTAAAACTCAATTTAAACCTCCTCTATAGATATACTCTGGTGTCTTATATCCAAGCGATTGATGA
>CAIYTD010000075.1 GCA_903928955.1 Oligoflexia bacterium
ACCAGCTCTGAAATAAGAAGAGGCTTAGAGAATATTCGAATTTCTCTAGATATTATTCCTTCTCATTCCTATTTCAAAGATGCCATTGGAAGCTGGAGCTATGAAAAATTTGTTGTTGAACTTCAAACAGCACTTCGAGAATCCCTCAGTAGGGTGGGAGCAGAAGTCTCAATTTTACGGCCCAAAGTTCAGCTGAACGCAGACACTTTGGATGAGATGAACAAGAATCCCGCACACATCGTAATATCCACCCAGTTTAATAATAGTCAGCAAGAGTGTATGGTCACTTTCTGTGGCGGAAACATTTTGAAGGCTGGGTTTAATTCAGATACACAGAGGGCTCGGTTTATCGAGGCTGCTCTCACTGGCAAGCACATCTATTCGGCCGGGCTAGGTGCTTGTATCGCCAAACATTGCCAGACGAAACTAAACGTTCAGCCACTAGGTTGGGAACATGCATCCTTTGAAGGAAATGCTTGCGCTGTTCCAGCTTCCGCTGTTCTTGGTCCGGTTGGTGAACTTCAAGAAAGTAAAGGAAATTTCAACGGAATAGCAATGCGTAATTTAATTCATAATGGTTTATTCGCAAAGGCAGTTGTCATTCCATTTCCTGATATGAAATGGATTTGCAGTGAGATAGAAGCCGGTCATGAATTCGAGTGGATCGCAAAGTATTCTCAAACGATCACTGAAGCTGTGCTCGATTATGTGAGCAATCATTCAGTGGTATTTGAATAGAACCCTGTTCTAATAGATTTTCAAATGACCTCCTATTTATCACTCTCTAAAGGTTTGCTTGTGATCGTTCTCGCGATTCACATGGTCTCTTGTCAAACTGGCTCCAGGAGAATAGAGGCTATACAACGTTTGTCCTTAGATGATGAGAGCTATGTTAATAGTATTAAAAACAGAAAGCAGATATCCTTAAGTCTTCCGGATAAAGCTCTAGGATACATGTTGTATGATCCAAGCACTCAGAAAATTATTGAGAGCAAGAATGAAATGACGGCTTTTGTTCCAGCTTCAACTACAAAAATTCTTACGACTACTTTAGCGCTTAAAATATTGGGGCCACAATTTAAATTTAAGACCCAAGTATTTTACACTGGAAAAATTCATAATGGTATTTTGCGAGGCGATCTCTATTTGAAAGGGGGAGGGGACCCTAGCTTATTTGCATCGCATTTGATGAGTTTAGTGCGAAGCTTATCTCATCAGGGGATTAATCAGGTTGATGGAAATTTTTATTACGATGAATCGGAAGTAATTCCTCAGTCCATCATTAGAGAAGTGGGAGATTCTTCCGCTCCACATAACCCTGGACTGGGAGCAATTTCAGTTGACTTCAATCAATGGATTGTGGAATGGCGTCGCAATCAAAAATCTCAAGCGATACTAGATGTGACCGTGACCCCTGATTTTCCTTTGATTCATGTTTCATTAGCCGATGATAAAAAAAAATCGCAACGTTCGTTTGTATTTGAAAAGAATGAGGACATAGATAATTGGCTCATTTCGCCTACATTGAGTTCAGTTGGGCAACAAAGGTTGCCCGTTCGTCATTCTAGTTTATTTGCGGCACTGTTATTTTCAAAATTCTGCAAAATGAATGGAATTAAGCTTCTGATTCCAAAATCTCAAGCAGTTCCTCTCAAAGCATTACTCTTGGCTACACATCACAGTGCTCCATTGGTCGATATTGTAGAAAAAATATTGGAATATAGTAATAACATGATGGCAGAATTAATCCTATTGGCAGCGGCACATAAAGTTGCAGGAAAACCGGTAACAGTTGAAGTTGCTGCTCAGATGATGAAGCATTGGGTGCTCAAAGAGATTCAACCGTCTGAATCAGATTCCTTAAAATTATTTAATGGATCTGGCCTGACAGCGGCTAATCGAGTGACTCCTGCACAATTAGTTGCGGTTCTCAAGTACGTTGATCGCTTCCAATTTGAAGATCGCAGTTACGAATCACTCCTCCCTATTTCTGGTTGGAAAGGGACCTTGGCAAGTCGACTAGGACCCCCTGAAGCAGCATTTCGCGTGTGGGCAAAGACGGGCACAATGTATTATGCCAGTGCACTTGCAGGCTATCTGTATACACTGTCAGGTAAGCGACTTATTTTTACATTAATGCTTTCAGATCCCCAGGGGCGTGAAACTGTGGATAGCTACAGAGATGATTTGCCAAGCAAGATGGAAGTGAAGGCGAATACTTGGAGTAAGATGGCCAGGCAGACGCAGGATTCCATTTTACAAAGCTGGATTCTCAAATATTAATTTCGCTTTTCTATGGAGAATGGAGGTCCGTTTCAAGTGGCCTCTTTTTGCTATCAGATAGCGTCTGATATTTATTTAACATCTTTACAACTTCAGGATGGTTATTTTTAGTAGCCACTATAAGAGGGGTCAGTCCCTTCTGATCAGCTTTTTTCATGTCTGCTTTATATTCAAGAAGGAGTCGCACAATATCCACGTTTCCTTCTTCAGCAGCAACCGAAAGTGGGGTTATTCCCTCGTGATCAGCCTTATTTACGTCTGCTTTATATTCAAGAAGGAGTCGGACAATATTTACGTTTCCCTTATCAACAGCGACATAAAGGGGGGTTGCTCCACTTTTCCATGTTTGATTAATATCTGCCCCTTTTTCAAGGAGTACACCAATAGTATCTATGTGCCCTTTCTCAGTAGCGATATAAAGGGGCGTTGCTCCGTTGTTACTTGCTTGATTGATATTTGCACTTTTTTCAAGAAGTATCTTTAGCACTTCAGTATATCCCTTCAGAGCAGCAACGTAAAGAGGAGTGATTCCGTTGGTACTTGTTTGATTGATGCTGGCCCCTTTTTCAAGAAGTAGGCGAACCATCTCTGCATTCCCACTTTGAGTAGCAATAATAAGGGGAGTAACATGATCGTTACGGGCTTGATTAATATTAGCTCCTTTTTCAAGAAGTAAGCGTACCATTGTTGTGTTTCCATTCATAGCAGCAACGAAAAGAGGAGTAACTCCGTCAAAATTTGAATATTTCTCTGTACCTGGATAATGATCTATTATTCGTTTAAGATTTGTAATGTCTCCTGTAGAGGTATAGATATGTGCAGCCAAAGATTTTTTTTCTATTTCATTTTCGATATAATCTAAACATGCTGGTTGAGTGCCTTTACCACAAGGTCTAATTTCTACTAGTTCGGAATTTATTTTCATCATTCCTCGTGCAATAGATTTCAGATCATAAGGGCCGCTACCTTTATCGCCCCAGGAGTTCTGCAGCATAACCGAATAATGTATTTCTCCGTTGTGATTACATTCTGTCTTTTGAATTCCTGTAATTATTACTGCGTGGCCACTATGTTCACAAGGATCGTGAACACACATATTTAAACCCAATGGAAGCAGTCCAATAGTTTCATTTGTGCTGAAATACTTGAATATTTTATTGATAATTTCTTTTTCATTATCAAATAGTGATATTATATTTAAATTAAAGTCAGGAATATTGTGTTCTTTTAGCTCGTCTGTGCAACTTTTGATTTTATCTAAATTTATTTTAATTTTTGATTTATTCTGAGAATTTATATTAGTAATAGCACTCGTTATCTGACTAGAAAGGGTAGGTAATTCAATTTCTCTAGATTGTTCGCAACTGTTTTGATTAACTATATTGGTTATTATTTTTTTAGCTTCTAACAATGTAATGCCGCAATGTTCTGCAAGGCTTTTTATTTTTATTTTTATACTCCACAAAGCAGTTGTAAGATTTGTAGAGCTTTCTATCGTTTCTCCTAATTTATTTATTAAGCTGAGTACGTCTAAATTATTTTTTTTTATTCTCTTGTCAGCTGGAATCGATAATTTATGATACGCAGTAAGAAGAGCTGTAGACGCATGAAAACCGCAAGTACCTGTTTCTCCTTGGTCGTGAGGGCAACCTAAAAGAATATCATCAGAAACTTGATATTTTTCTACTTCTTTTACGCCAT
>CAIYTD010000076.1 GCA_903928955.1 Oligoflexia bacterium
GCAGAGAAGTCAGACACACCTTGCTGCTTCATTATAATTTACTGAACGCCCTTTTTGTGAAGGACCTGATCGCCATGTTTAAAGCAAAAGGATGGAAGGTAATCTCATCAAAGGATGCTTTCAAAGATCCTGTTTTTCAAATGACTCCAAAAATAGTTCCTGCTGGAAATAGTATTCTTTGGGCAATTGCAAAGGAGTCTGGGAAATTTGAATCCATTCTTCGTGACCCTGGAGAAGATGGAGAGTATGAAAAAGAACCTTACGAAATTGGATTTGGTCGAAAAACAGAAAAGTCAGGAAACGTTGAATGCGAGATTGGATTTTCTTTTGCGTGGGGGGATTTGAAGGACGCGGAAGAGTTTCGGAAGGAATATGAGGAGGAAAGGGGAAAGCTCAGGGGCGAGATCGAAAAGATCCAGTTGAGCCTGAGTTTTTTGGTGGGGCAGAAACGGGAGTTGGAGCAGGATTCGTTCGATTGGAAAAATTTAGGGGGAGTGCAACGGAAGGTGCTGGATGTCATGCAGGAGCATGACCCTGTGGCGCTCAAGAATGCCTATCAGCACCTTTTTGAAGCGATTGTGGTGGGTGATTTGGATTCTAAGGGAGTAAGGGGTCTGGAGTTTGTGATTCGGGATGGAACTGCCCCCGCTGTTTTTGTGACAGCGGAGGAAAATTCCAGTTCTGATTTAAAAATGGGGTGACCAACGGGGCTTGAACCCGCGACCACCGGAATCACAATCCGGTGCTCTACCAACTGAGCTATGGCCACCACAGAAACAGTGCAACCCGTTTTACTTTTTCTGATTGCGCATGTCAACGATTTCTGATCTTTCGACTTCGTTCTTGACTTAGGCCCTATTGAGACGCACTTTGGAGCGAATTGGGAGACATTTTTCATGAGCTCTAGTTTACAAAATAGGTTTTTTCTTGGGATAATAGGGCTGATTTCACTTTTTAAACCTTCCTTCGGCATCGCTGGTGTTTTTAATCTGCCACATTTGGCTGCACCAGGTGAATTTGCTTTTGGAATCCAGCCCGAATTTTTAATGACTCCAGCGGTTTCTGCCGGAGTCGAACTCAGGTATGTTCAGGGCATCACTGACTCCGCTAATTTTACAGGGATTTTGGGCACAGGGAGCGGTTCTCGTCAATTTCGAGTGGGGGGAGCAGGTACTTTTGATTTTTTCCCAGATACAGGAAATCAGCCAGGAATCGGCGTAGCTTTCCAAGCATTATTAATTCAAGTGAATTCCGTACAGACTTTTGAAGCAACGGCTATTCCGTATGTTCATAAAACTTTTTCGTCTTCTGATTACGGAAACATTGAGCCTTTTCTTGCTCTCCCTGTGGGCCTCAGCTTGTTTCAAGGAACTTATCAGCCTTTACTTACAGTTGCGGTTGGATGCATTTTTTTGTATAACGAGCACTTTCGAAGTGTAGTGGAATTGGGTTTAGGATTGAATCAAGCGAGTACTTATCTTTCGGGAGGGTTGATTTATTACCACTAAAATTCGTCATCGAGCGGCATCCCTTGCATTAGGTGTCACCGTATTTTTGACAGTGCTTAAGCTGGGAACTGCTTATATGTCCCATTCAGTGGGTGTACTCTCCGAAGCATTGCATTCTTTCTTAGATCTGATTTCGGCAGCTGTTTCCTTTTTCACAGTAAGAGAAGCAGGCAAACCGGCGGATGAGGATCATCCGTTTGGTCATGGTAAGATTGAAACTCTTTCAAGTTTATTTGAGTCCCTCTTATTATCCGGAGCTGCTGGAGTTATGGTTTACGAGGGTATTGATCATTTAAGACACCCGAAGGCGATTGAGTATGAAGGCCTCGCCATTGGAGTGATGATAGTATCGCTCGTTGTGAGTTTTATGACTTATCGCCATAATCTCTCGGCAGCGGAGAAAACCGATAGCAGTGCACTTCATTTGAACGCTTTGCATTTTTTATCCGACGTTGTAGCCAGTTTTGGAGTTTTAGTAGGATTTATTCTTTTAGAATGGACCGAGTGGTTGTTTCTCGATCCTATTATTGCCTTTGCTGTGGCAGCTTATATTTTAAGTGTCTCTGGAAAACAGGTTAAAAAAGCGCTCCTAGAACTTTCAGACATGCAGCTTCCTGAGGAGGAGGTGTATCAGATCCGTAAAATATTGGAGTCGCATCGAGATTCCATGATTGAAGTACATGATCTTCGCACCAGAAGAAGTGGTTCTACTCGTCATATTGATTTTCATATGGTGGTTTGCGGGCAAATATCAGTCGAAAACTCTCACGAAGTGTGTGATCGCCTTGAGGCTGAAATGAATCAATTTTTCCCCCAGGTCTCAGTAAATATTCATGTGGAACCGTGCGAAAAGGAGCAGACTCTGTGCTACAAGACTTGTCCGCATTATCGAAAAAAATAAAGCTGCCTCATTCCTGGAGGAATGCAACGAAAAGCGAACTCATTAAAATCAGGGGAGTTTGTTTAGATATTGATGATACTTTATCGACATCTGGAAAGCTCACTCCAGAAGCGTATCGTTCTTTATGGGATCTGAAAAACTCGGGGTTAGCTGTAGTTCCTATTACGGGGCGACCAGCGGGTTGGTGTGACCATATCGTTCGATTTTGGCCAGTAGATGCTGTTGTGGGTGAAAATGGAGCTTTTACCTTTTATATGGAAAAAGGTATCCGCAAGAGAATCGAAACGGACTGGGGTGCGAAAAAGAAAGATGAAAGTCAGAGAAAGTTCGAAAAGTTAAAAAAAAAGATCTGTCTGCAATTTCCGCACGCTCAGTGGGCATCCGATCAAGCTTATCGGGAGTATGACCTTGCTGTAGATATTTGTGAAGATGTTTCACCTTGGTCAGAGAAGGATATTCAATCTCTTCTCGCTTTGTGCCATGCAGCTGGAGCCCATGCTAAACGTTCGAGTATCCATGTGAATATTTGGTGGGGCGAGTATGACAAGCGGACAGGATTTGAGTTTTGGATAGACCAGGGAGCTCCGGGCTGTCCTGGGAAAGTGCCTGCAAAAGATAGTTGGTTGTATATTGGGGATTCTCCCAATGACGAACCTCTTTTTGCTAGTTTTAGTTTGTCTGTAGGCGTTGCTAATCTTAAAAAATATCTCAATATTTTAGAGCATTATCCGAACTGGATTACTCAAGCTGAGAGCGGGCAAGGATTCTCTGAAATGGCAAAAAAATTGCTTCGCGCATTACGGAGCTAACTGAACTATTCTCCATTTTTTGAGCTTCTGAACGTAGCAAAAACGATCGTGAAGACGATAAGGATCTGCAAGCCAGAACTCGAATCGATGAGGTATCAGAACATATCCACCCCAATGAGCGGGCCTTGGAATTTCTTTGTTCTGAAATTTTTCAGTGATTATTTCTAATTTTTCTTCTAATTCTTTCCTTCCTGAAATCAGCGAACTTTGGGGCGAGATAAGTGCGTTCAGTCTGCTCTCTCGTGGCCTAGTATTCCAATACTCATCGGAGTTGGATGGCGGAACTTTTTTGATTTTACCTTCTATCCGAAGTTGTCGGTTAAGAGCGGGCCAATAAAAAATGACAGCAGCACGGGGATTGCTTTCGAGTTCTTTACTTTTTCTACTCCTGTAATTGGTATAAAATGTAAGTCCTCCCAACTCGACTCCTTTAAAAAGCATGATGCGGGCTGAGGGTATGCCTTTGAGATTGGCTGTGGCTAAAGTCATTGCCTCTGGATTTTGAATCTTTGCTTGGACTGCGTCCGTATACCATTTTTGAAATTGAACCCAAGGGTTGGGGTCCATTTGAGAAGGTAAATGCATTTCGGAACTATACCGGCAGTTGACTCAAATGAGAAGCGCTGTTGGATGGGTTTTGTTGATTTAAGAAGTTCTGAAACTCTTCAGGGAAAGGAGCATGAAACTCCATTTTTTTTCCCGTGATTGGGTGCACAAATTGGATCCAGGAAGCATGGAGTGCGTGTCTAGGGAGTAATAGCTTTGCTTCAGCTTCGGGAGTGAGGTTTTGGCGCTCATAAAATCGCAGGGCTTCCGATTCAGGTAAGCCGTAAAGTTTATCCCCCACGATGGGATAGCCAGCTGCTTCTAAGTGAATGCGAATTTGGTGTTGACGGCCCGTTTTTGGAAAACATTCGACTAAGGCGAATGCGCCCCAAACACCGATGCGTTTAAAATGAGTGTGAGCGGGTTGTCCTCCTTCTTCTTCAGAGGCGATCATCATTTTAAGTTGAATGATAGACGTAGTTGTTCGCTTGAGTGCTAGGTCAATGGAAAATGAATCGGGGGGAGCGCCTTTCACAATGGCAAGATAACGTTTTTGGGTTGTCCTTGCAGCAAATTGCCGGGTGATATGCGTGCAAGCCTCTTTTTGTTTTGCTAATACCAAGACACCGCTGGTTTCTTTGTCAATGCGATGGACGAGGTAATAATCTTGATCTGCTTGGAGAGGGGTTTGATGTCCTTGAGTTTTGAGGTGAATGAGAAGGGTGTTGAAAAAATAGCGGCCTGCTGGATGGACCGGGAGATTCGGAGGTTTATTGATGACAAATAGAGCCTCGTCTTCAAAAAGAATTTGGTAATCAAACCGGACAAAAGGTTCAGGTTTACGCTCTGTCATTACCAAAACTTCATCGCCTGGAACGAGATGTGAGCTGGGTTTTGGACGACCCACTGTCAAGTGCGGACCTTGGTTGCGACGAACAGATACAGCGCCAATTCCAATGGCCCGTTTGAGCTGCTCACGGGAGCGCTTTCGGTAGCGCTGTTTTAAAAATGTGTCTAAACGCATCCCTTGTTGACGAGCGCCTACCGAGTGAGTGACAAGATAGTGGTTGGTGGTAAGATTTTCAGTTACATTCATTTAAAAACGTTGACGCATTAAAAATATAATGACTTCTCTTGCACAGGCTTGACAATAACCAAACTGAGATTGCATCCGATGAATAGTCTGTCTGGCTAAAGAACCACCTTCAGAAGAGGGGTCATCTTCATCTGTATCATAAACTAAGAGTGCGTCACTCATTTTTGTCAGGAGGGCTTTCTGAGACTCAAAATAATGTTTTTCAAGTTTTTTCCAAAATTCAGGAAATACACGGGCGTAGGTCATGTGTTCTTTTGGATGATCAAGGGACCAAACACCCACTTGTGAGATCACATTTTGTCTAAATCCAATCTTTTCATGAGAGTCTTGGGGGGAGTCTACGATTTTCTCAAATTCAGTGATTAAAGCGAGATCAGGATCTTCTAATCTCCCTGTGATGAGATTTTTGACTTTTTCTTTTTTAAGATGCAGGGAAATTTGCAAAACATATTTTTTGAGAAACTCTTCCCATTGTGCTGAGTCATAGAGCCCGATGGAGTCTCTGACTTCGCGGTCTATTTTATTCAAATATTCTTGTCGAACTAAAGTAATGAATTCAGCTGAATCATGAAAACCGTCTTTAACATCTTGTTTTAGGAATTCATATTCGGTGACTCTTTTAACAAATTCCTCCAATTCCCTGAGCACTGCAAGAGGCGAAAGGCAGGGAAATTCAGGATTTTGAGCAGCATCAAAAAGCACAGATTTCATTTCTCGTGCAGAAGCTCCCATGCGGCCTTCATAGTAAGGGATATTTGAATACTCTTCTTTGAGTTTTCGTAATGCGGCACGCAGAAGTTTTCTTTCCTCTAGAGCAAGAGAACTGGGTAATTCTCCTGTATTATAAAGTTGAGCTTTTTCTAGTGGCGATAAGCTAGAGATGAGAGTGCTGACGTTGGGGGGGTAGTGAATGCTATTGGGTTTTTTGAGTCGTGTCAGAACGCTCCAAAGTCCAATTGCCCAGGCTACATGGGGAGAGACGTGTTTTTCTCCTGCCATCTGAGAAAGTTGAGTGGAGTAAATTTCTTGTTCTTGGTTACTACACAGTAGGTAGGGAACTTGAATGAGTTCGATTCGAGCTTTAAAACTCGTAAAATCTGGAAATTCTTTAAAAGCATCGAGCTGGACTTCATTTGTAGATCCGAGAAGAATGGAGTCTAAGTAAGCAATGCTATTGCCGACATTGACAGCTCCGGTTTCACAAGCGTTTAGGAGGTATTTAAAGGAATCCACAGGCCTTTTGAGAAGGTCACTGTATTCAATGAGTCCTCGATTTCCATCCACAAGATCGCCTGTCAAAGTGAAAAAGTTAATGCTTTGGAGTGAAGCGGGGAGAGATCCCATGCTCTTGTTGTAACTGAGTTGATGGTACTGTGCGTCGACGTGAAGCTGGGGTTCGATAGTGACCAATCCTTTTCTATATCGGCGAGAGAAGTAGATGCGTTCAACCTGAATGTGCAGTAAAATCTTTTTAAAATTTCCTCCCTGGGCGATTAATAGTGAGTCAAAAATCTGTTTGCAGCGATGACATAAGCCTCCTTTGGTGAGGTAGGTAGGCATTGATTCCCAAAGTTTTTCTGCTTGTTCTAGTCCAATGAGCTTTTCTAAAAAATTCTTTCGTTGTTCTTGTGGAATGATCAAAAAAGGATGGTCATTCAGATCGCAAGGTATTCTAGCCGATACTTCTTCATCAGGAAGTTTGGAATAAGTCGAGAGTGCTTCTTTCTTATTAGGGTAAGTATTAATCCCCATATTTCCTTTTAAATAGCGCTCAATCGGAAATACCCAGTTAAAAGTATAAGTTGCTCCATCGGATTCTTTTGAATATCTTTCCATTCCGTTCATCATGGAGTGTACGATAGAGCTCTTTGCACTTCCATTAGGGCCGTGGAGTAAGATCAGTTTATTGTTGAGCCCTTGTCGAGCGAAAGCTTTAAGAGATCGATAGATTTGATTTTGAACCCACTCTTGTCCTATGACACGGGGAGCAATTCCATCGATTGGAAAATCAAAAATTTTAAATCTTTGAAGTAAGCCAGAAGGGACTGGATGAATATCGTAGGTGGGGATGGGAGTTGTTCCGAAATAATCCATCATTTCCACTAAGTACTGAGCTGACCCTCGTGTTTGCTTTTCTGGGTTGTCTCTCAAGAGAACCAAATATTCGTCAAAACTGAGAATTCGACGATTAGAGTCAAATTCTTTTTGAATTGTTTGGTCGATGAGTCCTAAAGCTTCTTGCCCCGAAAGTGAACCACGCCCCTGAGTCGTCATGCTAGCAGTCTATCATAGAGATTTCTTTTTTTTTGCATTTTTTTGAGCTGATTTTACTGGAGTTTCAAATTTAAATCGAGGCCGGTTTGGATCAACAAGTGGGTGATCTGGTCCATTGACGGGTCCGCTCTTTTGCAAGTAGTTTACAATAGCATCTCGAATCATCATTCCGTGGTTCATTTGAATACGATCAGCGGAAATAAGTGACATAGGCCAGCCTAAGTCATCTCCTCCTGTTAGTAAAAAATCTGAGGTAGCTAAGGTATATATTTTATGAAGCTCCAGCGGTTCACCTTGAGACAGCGTAATGCTGATGAGTCGATTGGTTTTCCATGCGGAATCTAACCCATCTCCATTCAGGTCATTCCTAGGTGCATCGTATTTAGGATCAATCAGTTTGAGAAATGCTCCCGATACTGCTCCAAATCCACGAGAACCACTTTCTGCAACGCGAAGAATGGTCGTGAGTTCCTGGCCAGTGACTTGGACCGTGACGATCTCATTATCAAATGGAAAGCTTCTAAAAACATCACCATAAGTGATGGGGCCCGCTTGAATAGGCGCTCGAATGCCTCCCGTATTCATGAGAGCTACATCTGCAGGAACTGCTTTGAGAATGGCATCGGTCACTAAATTGCCGAGAGCAGATTCTGAGTTAAAAGGATAATTAATGGGTCGGAGTGCTTGACCTACTATCTGTGACTTTGCTTTCTCTGATTGTTGAATAAACGGTGCTATCATTGCTTGGGTTTTTGGATCTGGGTAAATCATTTCGCCATGAAACTCAGGTGAAATCAAAGGACCCCTTCCGATTTTTGGAGCAGGTCGGTCGCCATTACAGTCGTTTTGATTTTGAAATACTTTTGAACAAATAGGGATAGGGCCTTCGATTCGGGTTTGATCTGTGAGAATTCTCTTTTCGTTCCAACTATAGGTGAGATAAATGATGTTTATATACCGACCAAAAGCACCTCCTTGAATGACGGGGACTCCGGCTACCCAGTGATGAATCACTTTGTGCGTGTGTCCTGAGATCACAGCATCGATTGTTCCTGCCGGGAGTGATTGGAGAAGGCGAACCATCTCGTGTTGGCTTCCACATTCTCCTTGAGGGTCGAGTGGCTTTCGGATGAGTCGAGAAGTCGAAAGATGCCCTGAATCGCATGCTAAACCTACATGAGCTGTGAGGAGAACAATATGGGCTCCTCGTTCGCGTAATATCTGAGCTTGCCTGAGTGTAGACATTTTGAGGTCATCAAATAGCAGGGTTCGAACATTCTGAGCTCGTGTTGTTGTTGGAGTTTCGAGAGTGGAAAGTCCGATGATCCCTACTTTTAATTTTCCGGCTGTGATCAGAGTATGTGCAAAAGTATTGGGAAAGGGGGCAGGGAGTCCTGTTGCTTTTTCTAGGATATTTGCAGCGAGGTAGGGGTACTTTGCTTGATCCATTCTTTTTTTCAGAATGGGAAGTCCAAAATCAAATTCATGATTTCCGATAGCGGAAGCATGGACGTGGTTAGTATTAAAAAACTCTACCATCGCGGAACCCTCGGATAAGTTGCTTTCAATGGAGCCTTGGAATTGATCTCCTCCATCTAGCCAGATGAAATGTTCGCCAAATTCTGAACGAATAATATGGATGTAGGAGGCTAAAGTGCTGGCTCCACCTGCTTCGTAATCCATTGAAGTGCCGTCTGCTTCTTGGGTTTTGAGGGAAAGGGGTGCAAGTGTTCCGTGAATATCATTCGTCCCTAAAATGGCAAGAGTTTCTAGTTCTTGGGGGGGCTCATTATTCCCTTTTTTAGGGGCAGAATGGCATGCCAACAGGAGGCAAAGAAGGCCTGCGAACGAGATAGATCTTTTCAGTAAAATCATCCTGTGCGTATAACATGAAGGAGGGAAAGAAAAGATATGAAACTCTATTACTCTGCTGGTTCCTGCTCTACTTCCTGTCATATTACGTTGGAAGAGTCAGGTCTCCCGTATACGGCTATTGAAGTGGATTTTGATCGGCCAACTGATCCAAATACTTTGTTGGTGAATCAATTGAATTCTTTGGGAACTTTGCCGATCTTGATTACAGGTGACGGAAAGCAGCTGGATCAAAACCTAGCCATTCATATTTATATTGCGGACCTTGCTCCGAAAAAAAATCTTTTGCCTCCTTTTGGGACTTTTGATCGAATAGAGGCTTTAAATACGTTATCTTTTGTTGCTTCTGATTTGCATAAAAGTATTGGAGCACTTTTTTCACTCCCTTCTATTTCCTCTGAGCCCTCCGTTCAAGCGCCTGTTCGAAAGTTTATGCTGGATCGAGCTCATCAGTGTTTGCGATACATAGATACTCAGCTTGCCGAAAAAGATTATTTAATGGGTAAATTTTTTACGGTATTGGATGCTTATGCATTTGTGGTGATAGGATGGACGAAGTGGCTAGAAATTCCTTTGGCTTCTTATTCTCAACTTCAAAATTACTTGACCCGTATTTCCGTGCGTCCAGCTGTTGCCAAAGTTCTTCAGGCAGAAGGACTTAATCTAGAGTGAGGTGGAAAACCCATCCATGGGTTTGTTACTTCCCCTTCCTTAGGGTTTTTCAAGTGTAATGCATTCTGTGAGGATGTCATTACGCAGTGGGTTGTAAATAGGTTTTAGTGGGTAAGCTGGCCATTTAGTTCCATTGAACTGGCACTTGGGTGACTTTATCGGTTGCCTCTGCGGATCTTTGGATTCTCACAAATCCATTTTGGCGTCCAAATTGGAAGACGTCTCGGGTAACTTTGACATCTTGTGTACAGTATTCGATAATTTTTTGGATTTGACCCGATTTCCACCACTCGACTGCCATGAGGCCATCAGCAGATTTTCCAGTTCCTAATGTCCCTCGTGCTACCGCTTCTAGTTTTAGAAACCTTTGGCGTGTGAGTGCTTCTAGATCGTACATAATATCAAAGACATCTAGTTTTTTTGAATCTAGACCGTAAGGAGCAAGCACAGGAATATCAAAGCCTCTAATATTATAGCCAATGAGGAGGCGTTCCTCGCAGAGATCAATGAGTTTTTTCAGTTCGTTTTCTCGAAAGGAAAGAAATTGGTCGGTTTTGCTGTCATAAGCGCATGCAATAGATACCCCAAGTCGATCGACATGGTCCCATCCGCCGACTTCTTGAACGAGTTTTTGAGTTTCTACGTCTACTACCAGAAAGTGCCGGTGTTTGAGGAAGAGGCTGGACGGAACTACGTCTTCAGAGAAAGGGACGCAGCTTGCATGTTTCCAGAAGGATGCATTGAGCTTAATACGGGTAGCGGCAAGGGAAGTATTCATGAAGAAAGCACTTTGACTAGAATATTTTTTGTTGTCAAGAACCCTAACTGTGGGCAGAGTGGCCGCATGAGCGAAGTTTTACCCGAAAGTGCTTTAGATGCAGCGCGCTATTTAGAGAAAAATTTTAATTATTTCATAGAGGATTTGAAGGTTTTAGCGCGGATTCCAAGTGTGAGCTTTCCGGGTTTTGAAGAGTCTGAGGTTCAAAAAAGTGCTGAAGCTGTCGTTTCTTTACTAGAGTCCAGGGGTCTGGAAAATGTAAAAATCCTAAAATTACCCGGAGCCCACCCTTATGTTTATGGTGAAAGACTAAGAGCACCCGGAAAGCCTACTTTACTTTTGTACGCCCATCATGATGTTCAGCCTCCTGGAAGAGTAGAACTATGGACAACTCCTCCGTTTCATCCTACTGAGAAAATGGGTCCTGGAGGACAGCGTCTCTTTGGGCGAGGGACAGCGGATGATAAGGCTGGAATTGTGATCCATACTTCTGCTATTTACTCCTATCTGAAAACGCTCGGTGAATTGCCAATCAATGTGAAAGTAGTAATCGAGGGGGAAGAAGAGATTGGAAGTTCGCATCTTTCGGAATTTTTAGCTACCTATCGGGACTTATTGTCTGCAGATGTTCTTGTTTTGACGGATACAGGAAATTTTGACTGTGGGATACCTGCACTCACAGTCGCTCTGAGAGGCTTGGTTGGGGTTGAAATTCAAGTCCGGGCTCTCACTAAAACCGTTCATTCTGGTATGTGGGGAGGGCCTGTTCCTGACCCTGCGATGGCACTTTCAAAAATTTTAGCTTCTCTCGTGGATGAAGACGGACAAATTCAAATTCCGGGCGTATTGGATTCTGTGAAGCCAATTTCTCGAGAAGAAAAGGCGGAACATTTAAAAATACCCTATAGTGAGGAGGATTTCAGATCTCAGTGTGGGATGATTCCTCAGGCAAAATTTCTAAAAACCGATCCGTCTCCCCTTATTCAAACGTGGCGTCTTCCGAGTTTAACGGTGAATGCAATTCAGGCATCTTCTCGTCTTCAAGCAGGCAACATTATTACGGATCTCGCCTGGGCAAAAGTAACGATACGCATCGTTGCAGACATGGATCCTGAAAAAGTCTTGAGCCAGCTCAAAAGCTACTTGAAAGCACAGGTACCCTGGGGTCTCGAGCTAGAATTGAAAATAGAGGCTTGCAACGGACCTTGGTCTACAGATGCTTGTGGTCCAGTTTTTGAGGCTGCTGAAAGAGCCCTTCAAAGGGGTTATGGCACCGCTCCCTATAAAATTGGAACGGGAGGGAGTATTCCGTTTGTAAAACCTTTTGTAGAGGCATTAGGGGATGTACCTGCATTACTTGTGGGTGTTGAGGATCCTTACACAAATGCCCACGGAGAGAATGAAAGTATTTTGTTGAAAGATTTTCGGAGTGCGTGCTTGAGCCAAGTATATCTTTTTGCGGAACTTGCAGAGCAAGGAAAAAAAATAATAGAGGAGAAATTTATATGAGTCAGGTGCATGAAGCGCTTCAGTCTCAACGGCAGGTCTGGCGACAGGTGTGTCAGACTATGATTAAAAGTAGAATGGGGCAAAGTCTTCCTTCTACACTTCCTCATCGAATACTTTTATTCGGTGTGGGAAGCAGTTTTTTTGCTGCAAAGCTGACAGCCTATACTTTGAGTCGCGAAATGCTAACGGCTAAGAAAAGGCCCATCCTTCCAGTTATTGCTTGTTCGAGTGTGGGTATAGGGATTGAGGTGATTCCTAAAAAAGGAGATTGGGTATTTGCTTTTAGCCATAGAGGCCGTTCTGAGGCAACTTTAGCGGCAATGGATCAATGTTCTCGTGCGGGTGCGTTTACCGCTTGGGTTACGGCTCAAGGAGCGGCTGGAAGTCCAAGTGCGCAGCTTACCATTCCTACTTCGGAACTGGAAAAGTGTGAGCCTCATACGGTAGGCATGACGAGCGCAGTGTGTGCAGTCACAACGCTTTTAGTTGGCTCGGCTGCTGAAACTTGGATGAGTTTAAGTGCTCAGAAAGATCCTGATCTTGCTTTTCTGAGAGAGAAGCTGGTTCATCCGCCAACTTTGATTTTAGGCGAGTGGGAGGGTGAATGGATTGCTCGAGAAATTGCACTCAAACTCACTGAAATGACTTCTATACGTCCTTTAGTTTATGGAAGTGAAGAATATTTTCATGGTCCTAAAATATTATCAGAGAATGTAGGTTCAACTGAAAAAATTTGGTATATCTTTAGTGGAGGAGATCAGAGAAGTCATCAGATTACCTCGGAGTATCGAGTGGATATTTCAGGGGCTTCGTCTTTATCTTGGGTTTCTGCTTTAGTGGAGCTTCAATGGTCAGTATTGGCACTAGCGCTCCATTTAGGAAAAAATTCAGATGCCCTCTAAAAACGGAAAGGTGCGTTATTTATGCAAAAAACCAATAAGAGCATTGAAGTTTTCAAAAATCCCATTTTAGAGAGATTGACTCATGTGCATCCATTGACTCCCTTTTTTTTGTGGATGCCGATTGTATTTTGGTTGCTTTGGCGTTCTTTTACAGTCTATGAATTGAGCCCTTTTATTATTGGAATATTAGGAGTCATTGGTTTTTTTTCTTGGACTTTGGTGGAGTATCTTCTTCATAGATATCTTTTTCATTTTGAATTTGACAGTTCACAAGGGCAAAAATTTCATTTTTTAATTCATGGACTTCATCACGCTGACCCAGATGATCCTACCCGATTAGTGATGCCACCAATCGCTTCGATATTTCTTGGAATTACTTTTTTTACTTTATTTAAAGGGGTTCTAGGGATCCGATGGGCGGAGACTTTTTTTGCATTTTTTGTATTTGGATATCTTTGCTATGATTATATCCATTTTTATACTCATCATTTTATTCCAAAGAGCAGTTTAGGGAAATTTCTTAAAAACAGTCATATGCTCCATCATTATGTGAGTCCAAATTCTCGCTGGGGGGTGAGTTCTCCTTTTTGGGATTATGTTTTTGGTTCGATGGAAGATATCAAAAGCAAAGAGAAAGTGGTTTAATCCAATTTGATGGGACGTAAGATTTTTGGAATTTTAGTTACAATTGCTTTTTTTTATATTGCATCTCCTCTTCTTTTTCCTATTGCAATGGGAGGGGTTTTAGCTGTTGTATTTGCTCCAACCTTACTTCGACTAGAGA